>NZ_RAWQ01000211.1:0-18790 GCF_003668965.1 Corallococcus sp. AB030 | reverse complement strand
GGACATGGGAGGATGACCCTTTACGGGACAGGGCGGCTTGACGGAATGTCTGGCCTACAGCGGTGTTGAGCCGGACGCCCGGGAACCCTAGGCTGCCCGCCGCCCAGGCCGACAGAGGGGACATGAACACCGACATTCGCGCGCTCACTGAACGCGTGCAGCAGGAAAGCAGCTTCGTCGAGGTCCTCAACCAGGAGACCGGCAAGGTCATCGTCGGGCAGCGGTACATGCTCGAACGCATCCTCATCGGCCTCTTGTGCAACGGCCACGTCCTCCTGGAGGGCGTGCCCGGACTCGCCAAGACGCTGACCGTGCGCACCGTGGCGGACTCGCTCAGCGCCACCTTCATGCGCGTGCAGTTCACGCCCGACCTGCTGCCGGCGGACCTCGTCGGCACGATGATCTACAACCAGCAGACGGCCGCGTTCACCGTCCGCAAGGGGCCCATCTTCGCGAACATCGTCCTCGCGGACGAAATCAACCGCGCCCCCGCCAAGGTCCAGTCCGCCCTCCTGGAGGCCATGGCCGAGCGCCAGGTCACCATCGGCGACCAGACCTTCGGCCTGCCCTCGCCCTTCCTCGTGCTGGCCACCATGAACCCCATCGAGCAGGAGGGCACCTACCCCCTCCCCGAAGCGCAGGTGGACCGCTTCATGCTCAAGGTGAAGGTGGGCTACCCGACCCGTGATGAAGAGAAGGTCATCATGGACCGGATGTCCGGCGGCTCGTCGCCCAAGGTCCAGCGGGTCATCGCGCTGGAGCACCTGGTGCGCGCGCGCGAGCTCGTCCACGCCATCTACATGGACGAGAAGGTGAAGGAGTACATCCTCAACGTGGTGTTCGCCACGCGTGAGCCCGCGCGCTACGGCCTCAAGGACCTGGCGGACTACATCCAGTTCGGGGCCTCACCTCGCGCCACCATCGCGCTCGCGCAGGCGGCCCGCGCGCACGCGTTCCTGCGCCACCGCGGCTTCGTCACCCCGGAGGACGTGAAGGCCATCGCCTTCGACGTACTCCGCCACCGCATCGCGATGACCTACGAGGCGGAAGCCGAGGAACTCACCCAGGAGAAGATCATCCAGCGCGTCTTCGACCGCGTGGAAGTCCCCTGAGAAGCTCCAGGTAAGAGCGCGCCCGTGCTGCCCAAGGACCTCATCCGCCGCATCCGCAAGTTGGAGATCCGCACCCGCAAGGTGGTCTCCGACATGCTGGCCGGCCAGTACCACTCGGTGTTCAAGGGCCGCGGCATGGCCTTCTCCGAGGTGCGCCAATACCAGCCCGGCGATGAGATCCGCTTCATCGACTGGAACGTCACCGCGCGCATGAACGAGGCCTACATCAAGGTCTTCACCGAGGAGCGCGAGCTCACGGTGATGCTCCTGGTGGACGTGTCTGCCTCCAACGAGTTCGGCTCCAAGGAACGCACCAAGGCGGAGGTCGCCGCGGAGGTGGCCGCGCAGATTGCCTTCAGCGCCATCGCGAACAACGACCGCGTGGGGCTCATCCTCTTCTCGGACCGGGTGGAGAAAGTGGTTCCGCCGCGCAAGGGCCGCACGCACGTGCTGCGGCTCGTGAGCGACATCCTCACCTTCAAGCCGAAGGGCCGCGGCACGGACCTGTCCGCGGGGCTCACGTACCTGACGCAGGTGTCCAAGCGGAAGGCCGTGACGTTCCTCGTGTCGGACTTCATGGCCACGGGCTACGAGAAGCCGCTGCGTCTGGTGGGCCGCCGCCACGACCTGGTGCCGGTGGTCATCGAGGATCCGCTGGAGCAGCGCTTCCCCGCCCACGGCCTGGTGGAGATGGAGGATCCGGAGACGGGCGAGCGCTTCGTCGTGGACACCAGCTCCACCGCCGTGCGCGGCAAGTTCATGCGCGCCATGCAGGCCCAGCGCGACGAGCGCCGCAAGCTGTTCAAGAAGCTGGAGCTGGACCACGTGGAGCTGCGCGCCGGGGATGATCACGGCAAGGCGCTGGCGAACTTCTTCCGCGCGCGGGCCCGGAGGATGGCGGCATGAGACACGCGCTCGTCCTCGCGGCAGTCCTCTTCAGCAGCGCGCCGGCCGCATGGGCCCAGGCCCCCGCGCCCAAGGCCCAGGTCCAAGCCGCCCTGGAGACGGTGGCGCCCACGGGGGCGTCCGGGCGGGTGGAGCCGGAAGCGGTCCACATCGGCGAGCCCTTCACCTACCAGGTGACGCTCACGCACCCGAAGGACCAGCGCTACGAACTGGTGGCGCCCACGGGTGCGGGCGCGGTGGAGTTGCTCCAGCAGACGCGCCAGCGCCAGGACAACGCGAACGACGCGACCACGACGTTCGGCCTGCGGTTCTCCGCGTTCGAGCTGGGCGACGTGCAGCTGCCGGACCTCGCCTTCGACGTGGCGACGCCGGAGGGACCGCGCCGCTTCGTGCTCAAGGGCAAGACGGTGGAGGTGACCTCCACTCTGCCGCCGGACGCGCAGGGGCAGGGCGCGGAGCTGTTCGACTACCAGCCCCCGCAGGAAGTGCCCATCCGCTCTTGGACGCTGCTCTACGCGCTGGCGGTGGCGCTGGCGGTGGCCGTCGCGGCCTGGATGCTGGTGCGCTGGTGGCAGCGCCGGCCCAAGCGCGAGAAGGTGGTTCCGGTGCTGCCGCTGGACGTGCGCGTGCGCCAGTCCCTGGACGCGCTCAAGCGCGAGGACCTGCCCGGCCGCGGCCACGTGAAGGACTTCTACTTCCGCCTCTCCGAAATCGTGCGCGGCTACCTGGGCGAGCGCTACGGCTTCGAGGCCCTGGAGTGCACGTCGTCCGAACTGATGGCGTCCCTGCGCAAGCTGCCCACGCCGGGCCTGCCGGAGGACGCGCTGATGCGCTTCGTCTCCGAGTCGGACATGGTGAAGTACGCCCGCGCCGACGCGTCTCCCGAGTCCTGTAATCAGGCGCTGGCCTTCGGCTACGACCTGCTCTCGAAAACGTACGTTCCTCCCGCTCCCCCCAAGCCCGATGCTGCCCCCGGACCTCGCGTTCAATAACCCGGAGGCGCTCTGGGCCCTGCTGTTGGCGCCGCTGCTGCTGGCGCTCGCGTTCTGGGAACGCAAGCGTCGAGCCACGCTGCGCTTCTCCGCCGCGCACGTCTTCGCGAAGGGCGGCCGAGGCTTCCGCACGTATCTGCTGCCGCTCTTGCCCATCCTGCGCGTAGCGGCGCTGGTGGCGGCGGTGGTGGCCATCGCCCGGCCGCAGTCGCGCGACTCGCGCGTGCGCGACCTGTCGGTGGAGGGCATCGACATCGTGGTGGCGCTGGACCTGTCCACGTCCATGGAGGCCGGTGACTTCCGTCCGCAGAACCGCCTCAACGTGGCGAAGGAAGTGCTGACCGAGTTCATCTCCGGCCGCGTGAACGACCGCCTGGGCCTGGTGGTGTTCTCCGGCGCCGCATACACGCAGTCCCCGCTGACGCTGGACTACGGCGTGCTGAAGGAAGTGCTCAAGCAGCTGCGCACCCGCGTGCTGGAGGACGGCACGGCCATTGGTGACGCCATCGCCACGTCGCTCAACCGCCTGCGCGACTCCGACGCGAAGAGCCGCGTGGTGGTGCTGATCACCGACGGCGACAACAACGCCGGGAAAATCTCCCCGCTGGACGCGGCGAACATGGCCGCGTCGCTCCACATCCCCATCTACACCATCCTCGTGGGCAAGGGCGGCAAGGTGCCCTTCCCGCAGGGCACGGACCTGTTCGGCAACACCGTGTGGCGCGAGACGGAGATCCCCATCAACCCGGAGCTGATGCAGGACATCGCGGACCGCACCGGCGGCGAGTACTACCGCGCCACCGACCCTGAAGGCCTCAAGCGGGGTCTGCAGAAGGTGCTGGATGCGCTGGAGCGCTCGAAGCTGATGGAGGGCGGCGCCAGCGCCACCTACAAGGAGAACTTCCACCCGTTCCTGCTGGTGGCCTTCGGGCTCGCCGCGCTGGAGCTGCTGCTGCGCGCCACCATCCTGCGGGTGTTCCCATGATGCCCACGTTGGAGGCCTGGCGCTTCACGCTCCTGGGCTACCAGGTGGGCCTGGCGCAGCCGCTGTACCTGGGCCTGCTGCTGGTGGGCCTGCTGCTGGGGCTGCTCGCGCTGCTCAAGGCGCTGGGCCGCAGGACGCGGCTGTCAGCGCTCATCGCGGAGCGCCACGTGACGGCGCTCGCGCCCGGCGTGTCCGTATGGCGGCCGGCGGTGCAGGGCGGCCTGTACGGGCTGGGGCTGATGCTGTTCGGGCTCGCGCTCGCGCAGCCCCAGTGCGGCACGAAGAGCGAATTGACGAAGCGCCGGGGCATCGACGTGGTGGTGGCGTTGGATGCGTCCAAGTCCATGCTCGCGCGTGACGTGCAGCCCAGCCGGTTGGACCGCGCGCGGCTGGAGCTCAACACGCTGCTGGATGAACTGAAGGGCGACCGCGCGGGCCTGGTGGTGTTCGCGGGCGATGCGTTCGTGCAGTCGCCGCTCACGTCGGACTACTCGGCGGTGAAGCTGTTCCTGCGCGCGGTGGATCCGGACGCGATGCCCCAGGGCGGCACGAACGTGGGCGCGGCGCTGCGGCTGGCCAAGCAGGTGCTGGACAACGCGGACCGGGGCTCCAAGGAGCGCGTGGTGGTGCTGCTGTCGGATGGCGAGGACCTCACGGGCGACGTGCGCGAGGCCACGGAGGCGCTCAAGGACGCGCGTGTCCAGGTGCTCGCGGTGGGCGTGGGTTCGGACTCCGGTGAGCCCATCCCCGTCTACGACCGGCGCGGCGAATTCGTGGACTACAAGAAGGACTCCAACGGCGACACGGTCATCACGCGCCTGGACCGCGCGGGCCTCACGGCCATCGCGGACGCCACGGGCGGCGCCTTCTTCTACCAGCCCAACGGCGTGGCCATGGGACAGGTGGTGGAGCGCATCGACCAGTTGCAGAAGAGCGAGCTGGAGAGCCGCGTGACGGTCCGCTACGACGAGCGCTTCCAGTGGTTCGCCGTCCCCGGCCTGGTGTTGCTGGTGCTGGGCATGGCGCTCATCCCTTCGCGCCGGAGGGCCGCATGAGCACGCAACCGATTCGGCGGCGTGCGGCGCGCGCGATGGCGGTGGGCCTGGCGGGACTGCTGGCGCTGCCGGCGCCCGCGTGGGCGGTGGGGCCGCTGGAGAAGGACCACCCACTGGTGCAGCGCGGGCGCGATGCCTACGCGGCCGGACGCTACGAGGACGCGCTCCGGGACTTCGATGCCGCGAAGAAGGAGCGGCCCAATGATCCGACGGTGGAGTTCAACCGCGCGGACGCGCTGGCGAAGCTGGGCCGTTCAGCGGAAGCGCGCGAGGCCTTCAAGCAGGTGGCGGAGTCCTCGCGCCAGCCCGACCTGACGCAGAAGAGTTGGTACAACCTGGGCAACCTCGCGGCCACGGCGGGTGACCGCTCGGAGGCGCTCAAGTCCTACCGCAAGGCGCTCACGTTGGATCCCACGGATCCGCAGGCCCGGCACAACTACGAGGTGGTGCTGCGCGACCTGCCTCCGCCCCAGAACGGCCCGGATGGAGGCACCGACGGAGGCCAGGACGGCGGCAACGACGGTGGACGTCCGGACGCGGGCGAGGACGGCGGCCAGAAGGGTGACGGCGGCACGCCGCAGGACGGAGGCCAGGACGGCGGTTCGGATGGCGGCGCCGACGGTGGCGCGGACGGCGGGGCCGACGGAGGCCAGGACGGCGGCGGGCAGGATGGTGGTCAGGACGGCGGCGCGGACGGCGGCAGCGAGGGCGAGGAGGAGACGGAATCCAACCCGCGCGACGGCGGAAGTTCGCCGGGCGACGTCGACCGGCAGGAGGCCGAGCGCCTGCTGGATGCGATGAAGCAGAACGAGAAGAATCTCCAGCTCTGGCGTTTCCAGCAGAAGAAGAAGCAGAGGAAGCCCAATGAGAAGGACTGGTAGCGGGCGCACGGCGCTGCTCGCCGTGCTCGCCCTCCTGGCCACGGCGCCGGCGTGGGCGGCGGACATCGAGTTCTACCAGACGGTGGACCGCACCGAGGTGGGCACTGACGACACCTTCAAGCTCACCGTGGTGATGGTGGACGCGCCGTCCAACGCCCAGGTGCGCCTGCCCTCGTCCAACGACTTCGAGGTGCTCTCCTCGTCGCGCGGCAGCCAGCGCTCCATCTCGTTGTCCGGAGGCGGCCCCGCCGTCATCCAGGACATCACCCGCCATGAGTTGCTGATGCGCCCGCTGCGCGCGGGCAAGCTCACCATTCCGCCCTCCACGCTCACCGCGGGAGGCCGCACGTACCGCACGGACGCCGTGCCGTTGACCGTGCGCGAAGGCCGCGTGGGCAACGCGCCCCAGGCGCAGCAGGGCGGCCGGCAGCAGCTACCGGATCCGTTCCGCAACTTCCGCAACATGCCGGACCCGTTCGGGGACGACGACTCGGACACTCGGGACGATGAACCGGTGATTCCGCGTGGGGACTCGGACCTGTTCCTGCGCGCGAGCCTGGACCGCGACGAGCTCTACGTGGGCGAGCAGGCCACGCTGTCGCTCTACATCTACTCGCGCGTGGACCTGTCCAGCGTGGACGCGGTGACGATGCCCAAGCTGGAGGGCTTCTGGACCGAAGAGGTGGAGAGCCCCACGCAGCTCACGGGTGAGCAGAAGGTGGTGGACGGCATCCCGTACCGCGCCTACCTGCTGCGCCGCCGCGCGCTGTTCCCGGTGAAGTCCGGCACGCTGCTGATCACCCCGGCGGAGGCGGACATCACCACGGGCTTCCTCTTCGCGGGCCACCGCGTGCACCGCGTCTCCAACGGCCTGAAGGTGAAGGTGCGGCCCCTGCCGAACGGCGCGCCGCCGAACATGTCCAACGCGAACGTGGGCTCGTGGCGCATGTCGCTGGACGTGTCGCAGACGCGCGTGGAGCTGGGGCAGCCCATCACGGTGAAGGTCATCCTGGAGGGGCAGGGCAACGTGAAGAACGTCACGCCGCCGAAGCTCACCGGCCCGGCCTCGCTGAAAATCTATGAGCCCACGACGACGGACCGGCTCACGCCCAACCGCAACCGCATCCAGGGCCGCCGCGTGGTGGAGTACCTGGTGATGCCGCAGCGCACGGGCACCTTCACGCTGCCGGAGCTGCGCTTCCCATACTTCGACCCGTCGCGGCGCCAGTACGAGACGGCGCGCACGGACCCCGTGACCATCACCGTGGAGGCGGGAGCGGGCGGAGTGTCCTCGTTGCCATCGACGATGACGCCCTCGCAGGTGGCGGACGCGGCCAACGAACAGAAGAACGTGCTCTCCACCGGAGGCCTGCGTCCGGTGCGAGCCCGGGCCCACTTCGTGGGTCCGTCGCAGCCCGTGTGGACGCGGCCCTTCTTCGTCGCGGGCGTGCTGGCGCCGCTGGGGCTGCTGGCGGGCGTGGCGTTCATGGGCGGCATGCGCGGCAGGCTGGCCACGCGGTCCGAAGCGGGCCGGGGCCGTCAGCAGGCGAAGGCCGCGCGCAAGCGGCTGGCGGAGGCGGAGAAGCTCAAGGCGGGCTCGGACTCGGGCGCGTTCTACGTGGAGGTGGAGCGGGCGATGGTGGGCTTCCTGGAGGCCCAGCTGGGCTTCCCCGTGGGCGGGCTGACGCGCGAGGCGCTCGGGGAGAAGCTGGCGGCGGCGGGCGTGGACGCGGAGCGGCGCGCGCGGGTGCACTTCGTGCTGGAGGCCTGCGACCTGGGACGCTACGGCGGCGGGGTGGAGCTGGGTGAGCGGCGCAAGGTGCTGGCGACCGCGGCGGCGGTGATGGAAGGCTGGGCGTGATGAGCGACGCGGCGACGCAGGGCTACTACACCGCCGAGGAAGCGGAGGCCGTCTTCCAGCAGGCCAACGACGCCTATGGCCGCGAGGACTACGCCACCGCGCAGGCCCAGTACGAGAAGCTCATCGCCCACGGCTTCGGCGGCCCGGACGTGCTCTACAACCTGGGCACCACGCACTTGGCCCGGGGCGACCTGGGCCGCGCGGTGCTGTCGCTGGAGCAGGCCCGGAAGCAGGGCGGACGCGCCGAGGACCTGGAGGCCAACCTGGCCCTGGCGAGGGCGCGGCAGGTGGACAAGGTCGTGGGCGCAGCCGCGGACGAGGCCTTCCTCCCCCGGCTGGCGGCGGCGACGGATGGCGCGGCCGTGGCCTGGGTCTTCTTCGTCGCGTGGCTGGTGGGCTTCGCGCTGCTGCTCTTCCGGCGCGCCTTCCCCTCGATGCGGCGCACGGTGGTGGCGGTGGTGGCGGGTCTCTGCCTCACGGCGGCGGTGCCAGCGGCGCTGCTGTTGGGGGCACACATCTGGGTCCACCAGAACGTGCACGAGGCCGTGGTGCTGGCGCCCACGCTGGTGGCGCGGGAGCTGCCCCGCTCGGAAGGGCGCTCCCTCTTCGAGGTGCACGCCGGACTGAAGGTGCAGCTCCTGGATGAGACGGGGAAGTACGTCCGCATCCGCCTGCCCAACGGCCTGGAGGGCTGGGCCGAGCGCGACGGCGTGGCCGAAATCTAGGCGGGGCCGGAGCGACCCCGCCGTCGGGGAAAACCGACAGGGGACCGCTTTCGTACAGAGGGGCTACCGGGAGGTGTCGCTTCGCTGGACGTCGCCAGGGCAATGGCCTACGAGGGGCCCCGAGGAAACATGGCTGGCAACGCGCAAGCGCCCTTCCACATCCTGCTCGTCGAGGACGAGCCCGTCATCCGCGAGCTGGTTCGCTCCATGTTGAGCGACGGCGCGGTGGACGTGGTGTGCGCGGCCAATGGCATCGAAGGCCTGAAGCTGGCCCGCGACCGCGACTTCCACCTCATCCTGATGGACGTGGTGCTGCCGCAGCTGGACGGCGTCTCCGTGTGCCGCATCCTGAAGAGCGACCCGGCCACGGCGAAGGTGCCGCTCTACATGCTCACCGCGAAGGCGAAGAAGGCGGACGTGGCGAGCGCGACGCAGGCGGGCGCGGACGGCTACATCCACAAGCCCTTCCGCGGCGCGGAGCTGATGGACCTGGTGGAGCGTCTGCGCACGGCCCGTTCGGTCGCGGACTGACGCTCCTCCGCAAGGCCCTTACGGCAGGTGAGGGTGGAGGAAGCGGGCCAGGGCGATGAGGTCGTCCCAGTCCAGCTCGCCAAACTCCAGCGCGACGCCGTCCACTTCCCGGCGGCGGATGGTGCACATGGTGACGAGCTCCCGGTCGCCCGGCAGCGGCAGGGCGATGGTGAGCGCGCGCTGCGAGTCCGCCGGGTGGGCCTGGAGGAACAGGCCGTTCATGGAGATGTCGCGCGCCTGAGCCGTCACGGTGCGACCCGACAGGAGCACCTTCACCTGGAGCCGGGCTTCGACGCGCGGGTGGTAGCGCTCGCGCTCGTTCGGACGGGGACCATTGGAGGGGTTCATCATCGGAAGCTCACCTTCGGGTGCGACAGGACGCGACAACTGTGATGCAGGTTGGAGCGGTGGCAAGTTTTCGGGTTTTCGCCCGCCGTCCCGCGCCGTGGACGTGGCGCGCGCGCCGCATAGACGCCTGGCACGGAGGTGACGGAGCGCGCCCCTGTCGTTTCAAGGGGTTGGCCCCTGGCACGGACGGTGGAAGGCAGCCCCAGCGAATCCCTGCCGGAGGCACCCCTTGGAAGACCGTCGCATCCCGTCGTTGAGCATCGCCCCGTCCATCGCGCGCCAGACGCCGAAGACGGAGTTCGGCCCCACGCTGGCGCGAGCGGCGCGCGAAGTGGTGCGTACGGGCGCGGGGCTCGTGGGCGGCATGTTGCCGTCAGGTCCCATCTCCAGCGCGGTGGTGGCCACGCTGAGCGGCACGGTGTCCGCGGCGGTGCCGGCTGAAGCGGTGTCGTCGGTGCCGGCGGCGGGCGGTGCCTCCGCGATGTCGGCGCGCGCGAGCACGGCGGGGACGACGGCTTCGACGGGGAGCGCGGCGACGGGGCAGGGGGACGCGTGGGACCTGCTGGAGGCGCAGAAGCTGATGGCCTCGGACGGCCAGAAGTTCAACATGGCCTATGTGGCTCTCCAGAACGAGATGCAGAAGGAGAGCCGCGAGCACAACGCCATCTCCAACATCATGAAGGTCCGCCACGACTCGGCGAAGGCCGCCATCAACAACATCCGCTGAGGCGCGTTCGCGATGGCCATCGACAAGTTGGGAGCCGTGGGCGGTGCGGGCCCTTCGCCCGCGGTGGAGTCCAGCAGGGAGACGTTCGGCAAGGTGCTGGAGGGCGCGCGTACGCCCCAGTCGCGCCCCGTGCCGGTGACGACGGAGGGGCCGCCGAAGCCGGTGCGCACACCCTCTGAGGCCACCGCCGGCGCGTCGCGTGCGGACGGCGTGGAGCGGGCGAAAGCGGGCTGCGCGGAGGTGAAGCCGGGGGCCCGAGTGGATTCGGCCCAGGCCGCGCGCAGTCAGCAAGCGGTGGAGGTGTTGGACCGCGTGGGGCAGGCGCAGCAGCGGCTGGACCACATCCTGAAGCTCGCCGAGTCCGGCCGCACGTTCAGTCCCTCGGAGTTGCTCGCGCTCCAGGCCCATGTCTACCGCGCCAGTCAGGAGCTCGATCTCGCCGGCAAGGTCGTCGAGAAGGCCACCGGCGGCGTCAAACAGGTCCTCCAGACCCAGGTTTGAGGAGTCCTTCCTTCCATGCGTTCCGCTCCCCTTCGTTGTCTCTGTTTCCTCCTGCTCCTGGGCGCCTCGGCGTGCCGGGAGCGCATCCAGCACGGCCTCGACGAGCGTCAGGCCAACGAACTGCAGACGGTGCTCGTCGAGCGGGGGCTCGACGCGCGCAAGGTGCCCGAGCCGGGCAAGAAACCCACCTGGGCCATCGAGGTGACGGACGCGCAGTCGTCGGATGCGGTGCGCATCCTGGCGGAGCTGGGGTTGCCCCGGCTCGCGGCGGAGACGGGCTGCGACGTGTTCGGTGGAAGCGGGCTTGTGCGCTCGCCGCTGGAGGAGCAGGTCTGCCGCCTCCGGGGGATGGAGCGGGAGTTGGAGAAGACGCTCCAGACGGTGGACGGAGTGCTGCTGGCGCGAGTGCACCTGGTGGTCCCGCCGCCGCCGAGGCCAGGACAGGCTCCCGCGCCCTCGAAGGCGTCGGCCATGCTGCGCACGGCGCCCGGTGGGGCGACTCGCGTACGCAAGTCGGCGGACATGCTGCGTGAGCTCATCGCGGGAGGTGTGGAGGGGCTGTCACCGGAGGCGGTATCGCTGCTGGTGGACGAGGTGACGACGCACGTGGAGGCGCCGGCCCCGAAGGGAGGGCCTGTCCCGCTGCGGCTGCGCGTGGTGCTCGCCCTGCTGGGGGTGCTGGTGACGGGCCTGTCCGGAGCGCTCGTCTGGACGACGCTGCGCTGGAGGCACTACCGGGCCCTGGCGGAGCAGCCCCCCGCGGCGCCGCCCGTCCCTCCCACGCCCGCGCGGCCGGTGGTGACCCCGGGCTCCACGCGCAAGCTGGCCTGAGCACGCCATGGACGTCACACGCGTGGGGCGGGTGCTACGAAAGGCCCGGAAGCTCCTGCCCGCGAGGAAGGAAGCACCGCGGGCCCCGGTGGCGGAGGTCACGCTGCCCGCGTTGTCCCTGCCCCTGGAACGCATCGCGCTGGTCGTCTGTGTCCTGGCGCGGGAGCGTGCCGCGGAGCTGCTGGGAGGACTGGTGGATGCCGAAGCGGGCAGGGCGCTGCGCCACCTGGAGCGCTTCGTAGCCATGCCCTCCGCCCAGCGGCAGGCGAAAGTGTCGGTGGAGTTCGGCGAGCGGGCGGACGGCGCGAACCGGTTGGCGCTCTTCCTGGAGACAGCTCCCGAAGCCCTGCGCCAGGAATCCTTGCGCGGGCTTCCGCCGTACCACCGCAGCCGGTTTCCCCAGTGGGAGGGGACCGCACCGCGAGCGGATGCCGCTCCGGCCCTGACCGCCCTGGCGGAGCGGCGCATCCGCGAAGCCCTGCGCTGAGCGTCCTCGGGCGTGGAGGGCCATCCCGAAGAAGGACCTCCACCCTCTGCCAACACCCTGATTCCACGAGGCGGCCACCTGGTCATGGCCGTGCACAGGGGACGTGTGTCCCATCGCCGTCCCGGAGTTCCGGATGCAAACGAATCCAGTCAGGTCCCCCAGCGCATCGAAGAAGCCCATGCGTCCGTTCCGCCCGGGAGCACGCCGGCTGACGCGAGCCCACCTGGTGCTGGGACAGCGGCCCCAGGTGGGACGGTGGGGCGCGGAGCTCCTGCGTGACGTGGGCGCGGCGCTGTCGCGGGACCTGGTCGCGGCGGTCAATGTGGAGGGGCACCTGGTGCCGGCGGCGGTCCATCCGGAGCGCGAGCTGGCGATGGGAATGGTGTTCGCGCTGGTGGAGCTGTCCGCGGTGGGGGGCACCGCCATCGTGGAGCTGGAGGTGCCGCTGGTCTTCGCGGCGCTGGCGAGGCTGGCGGGGACGGGACCGCGGCCGGCTCCCGTGGCGGAGCTGACCCGGTTGGAAGAGTCCACGCTGGTGTACCTGCTGCTGTCCGCCCTGGCCGCGATGCGCGGGCAAGGCGAATGGGTGCGACGGCTGGGACCTCGTTTGTCCGCGGTGTCGATGCGGCGCGGTGACGTGCTGACGCGAATCGACCCGAGACAGCCCTACGTGGCGGTGTTGCTGACGGCGACAGTGGAGGGCGCGACGGTGGGAGGCCGGGTGCTCCTGCCCTCCCGTGCCGTGCAGACCGCGTTCCAGGAACTGCCTACGGAGTCAGGAGGCGCGGTGGCGCCCCAGGTGCTGTCGGCATCGGTCCCCGCGCGCTGCCTCATGGGGCGCAGTCCACTGCAGGCCTCGGCGGTGGATGCGCTGTCCGCGGGAGACGTCGTGCTCTTCGATGGCGTGCGCCTCCGGGATGGCCGGGTGGAGGGACAGGGACAGCTGATCACCCGGGGCTTCTCGCTCCGGGGCGAGTTTCTCGCGGAAGGCTTTTCGACAGGGAGCGTGCACTCGCGCGCGGCCCGACAGGAGTCGGACATGGTGGCGACGAACAAGCGGAGCGAGGCGATGCCGCCGCTCCCTGTGGATGTGGAGATCGAGCTGACGCGGTTGATGTTGCCCCTGGCGGAGTTGGCCGCGCTGAAGCCGGGCACGTTGCTGCCCCTGCACGTGAACGCGAGCAGCCCCGTGCTGCTGCGCGTGGGTGACCGCGTGGTCGCGCGTGCGGAGTTGGTGGAGATCGAAGGCGAAGTGGGCGCCCGCATCCTGGCGTTGCTGCCGTGAGCACACCCGTGAACACGCTGCTGTCCTCGTTCTCCCCACGCGGCAGGTTGCTGTTCGCGTCGGCTCTGCTCGTGGGGCTGGCGACGCTCGCGCCCCTGGGGGGCCTGTCGCTGGTGGGCACCTCGCGTCTGTTGATTGGCGCGATGGCGCTGGCCGGACTGGGCTGGGTGTTGCTCCGCAAGGGAGGCATGGCTGGGAGTGCAGATGCTGCCGCTCCGGAGCCCCTGAGCATCGTCTCGCGGACGGGACTTTCCCCGCGCTGTGGCTTGGCGCTCGTGGAGGCGGATGGACGGCGCTACCTCGTGGCCTACGGCGACACCTTCGCGGAGATCCATGAGACCCGGGCCATGGCGGTCATGCCCGGCGCTATGCCCAGGCCGACGGTGAAGCCCCGGTTCGACCTGGAGCCGACGGTGCTCTTTCCTCGCGCGCGACAGACACAGACGGCGTGTGGCGCACTCCGGAAGCGGGGTGGGGGATGAAGGCCCTCGGATTGGGATGCGGAGTACTCCTGCCCGCGAGCGCGTTCGCCGCGGAGCAGTCCCTGTCGCAGGCCTCCTATGCCGGCAGTCCGCTGGCGATGATGGGGATGCTCGCGCTCTTGTCGCTGCTGCCGTTCGCGGTGCTGATGCTAACGAGCTTCTCGAAGATCGCCGTGGTGCTTTCCCTGGCCCGCTCGGCGATGGGCACGCAGCAGGCACCGCCGACCCTGGTGCTCACGGGGCTCGCGGTGGTGCTGACGGGGCACATCATGGCGCCGGTGATGGAGCGCATGTACGACGCGGGGCAGGCGGCGTACGACGAGGTGCATTCCGGAGCGCAGATCCTCACCGCCGCGAAGCAGGTGACGGAGCCCCTGCGAGCCTTCCTCATGAAGCATGGCGGTCCGGAAGAGCGGGCCCGCTTCGTGGACCTGGCTCGCGAGCTGCGTCCTCCAGAGGAATCCGAGCAGGTGCAGGAGACGGACCTCTTCGTCGTCATCCCGGCCTTCGTCATCACCGAGCTGAAGGAAGCCTTCCAGATTGGCTTCATCGTCTTCCTGCCCTTCCTGGTGCTCGACATGGTCATCGCCAACGTGTTGCTCGCGTTGGGCATGCAGACGTTGTCGCCGGGCCAGGTGAGCCTGCCCTTCAAGATCCTCCTCTTCGTCGCCGTGGATGGCTGGGCCCTGCTCGCGCGGGGACTCATCCTCGGCTACCGGTGACGCCATGAGCCAGGACGTCCTGCTCACCCTGGGGCGTGAGGCCCTGCTGTTGATGGTGCTCGCCTCGCTGCCGCCCATCGGCGCGAGCCTGCTGGTGGGCTTTCTGATGAGCCTCTTCCAGGCAACGACCCAGTTGCAGGAGAGCACGCTGTCGGTGGTGCCCAAGCTGTGCGCCGCGGTGTTGTCCCTGGTGCTCGCGGGGCCGTGGATCGCCGGACAGCTCACGCGCTTCACCCAGCACCTCCTCATGCTCATCGCGGAGGTGGCGCTGTGAATCCGGACGCGCTGGGCGAACAGCTCCTCGCCCTGGGACCGCACGTGGTCGCGGTGGCGCTGTGCGCGGCGAGGCTCGTGCCCATCGCGTTCCTCTGCCCATTGCTGGGAGGCCAGGCCTCGCCGACGACGGTCCGGCTGGGATTGGTGCTCGCGCTCTCGCTCTTCCTGCACGTCGAGGCGGGCATTGAGTTCAGCGGCACGGTGGAGACGCCGGTGGTGATGGCGGCGCTCGTGGTGCGAGAGCTGGCCTACGGTGTCTCCGTGGGGCTCGTGGCCGCGCTGCCCTTCGACGCGGCGAGGATGGGCGGCCGGTTCATCGACCTGTTCCGGGGAACCTCCGCGGAGGCGAGCCTGCCGCAGGCCGGAAGCCGCGAGTCCGCCACGGGCGACGCGCTGTACCACCTGCTGGTGGCGAGAGTGGTGTCGGGAGCGCTGTTCCCCGTGGTGCTCTCCGCACTGCTGCGCGGCTTCGGCGTGGTTCAACTGGGGGCATTCGTGCCCACGGAGGCTTCGGCCCTGCACGTGGTGGTGATGGTGGGCGGTGCCATGGCCACGGGACTCGCGGTGGGCGCCCCGGTGGCGGCTGCATCGCTCGCGGTGGACTGCTTCCTGGGCATGGCATCGAGGGCCGCGGCCCAGGTGAACCTCCAGGAGCTGGGGGCTCCGCTGCGCATCCTCGGAGGCGGCGCACTGCTGTGGCTGGGCGTGGGCCTGCTGTGTGAGCGGCTGCTCGCGGGAGTGGCGTCGACGGAGGGCGCGCTGGCACTGCTGGGCGAGGTCTCCCGATGAGCGGCGAGAAGACGGAGCAGCCCACCGCGAAACGGATGCGGGAGGCCCGGCGCAAGGGCCAGCTTCCGCGCAGCCGGATGTTGACCTCCAGCGCGACGACGCTGGGCGGGCTGCTGGGCTTCATCGCGTTCGCGCCAGAAGGCTTTGCTCGGCTGCGGGACTGGACCGCGCGGTTGATGCTGGAACAGACCGCCGCTGGCGCCTGGGAGGAGGGGGCCTGGGTCGCCGCCCGGCTGTGTGGCCCTGCCTTGGGCGGAGCGCTTGCGGCCTCGCTGGCGGTCTCCGTGGCCACCGTAGGCTTCGAACTGGACGCTCGCCATGCCGCGCCGAAGCTTGAGCGCATCAACCCCGCCGCGGGCCTCAAGCGCCTCTTCAGCGTCCGGCCATGGGTCGAGCTGGGCAAGGCGCTGCTCGTGGCCGCACTGCTGGGCCTCATCGTCTGGAACGAGGTGGAGGCGGTCGGCCCCGATGCCTTGCGGACCGCGTGGCTCGAAGGAACCCGGGGAATGGAGTTCCTGTTCGGCCGGCTGGCGGCGCTGGTGACGCGGCTGGCGTGGGTGGTGCTGGGGTGCGGTGTCGTGGACTACGCGCTCGCCCGTCGCAGTCACCGGCGCGAGCTGATGATGACCCGCGAAGAGGTCAAGCGGGAGCACAAGGAGAGCGAGGGCGACCCGCGCCACAAGGGCCAGCGGCGCGCCCTGCACCGCCAACTGGCGCAGGGTGGTCCGGCACGTGGAGTGCAGAAGGCCACCGCCGTGATCGTCAACCCCACGCACATCGCGGTCGCGCTCCGTTACGACGCGGGCGAATGCGACGCGCCCTACCTCGTGGCCAAGGGCCGCGAACAGGACGCGCTCGCGCTCAAGGAGGAGGCGCGCCGGCAGGGCATCCCCGTACTTCGGGATGTGCCGCTGGCCCGCAGCCTCATCCACTTCGACGTAGGGGAGTCCATCCCCGAAGAGCTGTACCAGGCGGCGGCCGTCGTGTTGCGGACCGCGATGGAGCTTCGCGAGCCGGACGACCATCCACGGAGACAGACGTGATGCCCCCTTTCCTGAAGGTCTTGCTGAAGGCCCGTCAGTCCTCGGAAGTCGTGCTCGCGGTGGCGATGGCGGCGGTGCTGGGGGCGCTCATCATCCCGCTGCCAGCGTGGCTCCTCGACATGGGGCTCGCGGTGAATCTGGCCGCGGCGGTGGCGCTGCTGGTCGCCGCGCTGAACGCTAAGGACGCGCTGCGGGTGACGTCGTTCCCCACGTTGCTGCTCTTCACCACGCTGTTCAGGTTGTCGCTCAACGTGTCGTCCACCCGGCTGGCGCTCTCCGAGGGCCATGCGGGCGAGGTCATCCAGGCCTTCGGCGAGTTCGTGGTGCGAGGCGACTACGTGGTGGGCGCGGTGGTGTTCGCCATCCTCACGCTGGTTCAGTTGCTGGTGGTGACCAAGGGCGCGGAGCGGGTCGCGGAGGTGTCCGCCCGATTCACTCTGGACGCCATGCCCGGCAAGCAGATGTCCATCGACGCGGACCTGCGCGCGGGTGCCATCGACCAGACCCAGGCCCGGCGCAGGCGGCGCGATCTGGAGCGCGAGTCCCAGATGTTCGGCGCCATGGACGGCGCGATGAAGTTCGTGAAGGGGGACGTCATCGCGGGGCTGGTCATCGTCGCGGTGAACCTGCTGGGCGGCACCCTCATCGGCGTGTTGCAGAACGGCCAGTCCTTCTCCGAGGCCGCCGCCACCTTCGCCCTCATCGCCATCGGCGACGGGCTCGTGTCCCAGGTGCCCTCGCTGTGCATCGCGGTGGCCGCGGGCCTCGTCGTCACACGGGTGGCGTCGGAGAAGGAAGAGGACTCGCTCGGGGCGGAGATCGGCTCCCAGTTCTTCGGCGACTTCCGCACCTTGCTCACCGTCGCGGGCCTGTGTGTCGCGCTGGCCTTGATGCCGGGCATGCCGCACCTGACCTTCCTCTCGCTGGCGGCAGGCCTCGGCGGGCTCGGGTATGCGCTGCGGCGCAAGGGGCAGGCGCCGGAGAAGTCACCCTCGAAGGATGGCGCCTCCTCGGAAGCCGCGGTGCCCGCCGGAGCCGCGGGCAAGCCGCCGGAGAGCGCGAAGGCACCCGTCGGGGTGACGCCGCTCACGTTGGACCTGTCCGCGCAGCTGACACCGCTCGCGGAGGCCGATGGAGGCGCCTTCGTGCACTCCGTGCTGAACGCCGTGCGTGACGAGCTGTTCTTCGAGCTGGGCGTGCGCATCCCCGGCATCCGGGTGCGGACCCATGCCGCCTACCTGGGCCCGGGCGAGTACCGCATCCTCCTGGACGAAGTGCCCGCCGGTGGCGGCGTGGTGCAGCCCGGCGCCCTGTACGCGCTCGTTCCTCCCGGCGAGCTGGCCTTCCTGGAGGTTCAGGCGGAAGCGGCGGTGGAGCCCTCCAGCGGGCGCCCCATCAGCCGCGTGGGGGAGGGGGCCCGCTCCCGGTTGGAGCTGGCCCAGGTGCCGGTGCGCAAGCCCTCGGAGCTCATCGCGGACCACCTGCGGGCCGTGCTGCGCCTGCGCGCCGCTGCGCTGCTGGGACTCCAGGAGGTGCAGGGACTGCTGGAAGGGCTGGAGGCCCAGTCTCCCGTGCTGGTGAAGGAAGCGCTCCAGAAGGTGCCGCTGCCGCTGCTGGTGGACGTGCTGCGGCGGCTCGTGCAGGAGCAGGTGAGCATCCGCGACCTGCGCGCCATCCTGGAGGCGCTCGTGGCGCCCACCACGGAAGGCGACGCCACGGCCCTGGCAGAGCGCTGCCGTCAAGCCCTGCACCGCTACCTGAGCCACCAGTTCGCGCCCACGGGCCCGCTGTACGCGTACCTCGTGGACCCGGACGTGGAGGAGGTGCTGCGCGCCAGCGGTCCCCGGGGGCACGCGCCGGAGCCGGAGCGCATCATGGAGATCCTGGAAGGGGTGCGAGTCATCGCCAACGGGGGCCGGGCGGTGCTGCTCACGGCTCCGGACATCCGTCGTCCGCTGCGCAAGCTATGCGAGGGCCCGTTCCCGGACGTGGCGGTGCTCACCTACGGTGAACTGGACGGGGACCTGCAGATTCGCCCCATCGGCCGGCTATCGCCGGTCGCCGTGGGGCGGTGAGGCCTAAGTAGGTCGCCAGAAGTTCTCTAACAAATCGCGCAGCCAGAATCCCTCGGCGAGGCAGCCCGCCTTGCGGAGGGCGTCCTGGGGAGAAAGGCGCACTACCCAGCGGATGGCAGCGGCGACGTGCTGCTCCATCGTCGAGTACTGCCGGTTGGCCGACACGCGCTGTTTGA
>NZ_RAWQ01000210.1:0-18974 GCF_003668965.1 Corallococcus sp. AB030 | reverse complement strand
GGCCGAAGGCCACCATCACGAACAGGTCCCCGATGATGACCAGCGCCATCAGGAACTCCGTGAAGGAGCCGCGCGCGGACGTCTCCTGCACGATGGCGATGGTCACCGTGGGGGAGAACGACACCACCACCGTGGACATGAGCGCGCTCACCGCCAGCGCCTGCGGCACGCTCATGGGGGTCAGGAACGGCAGCACGGGCTTGAGCGCGAACGTCGCCGCGAAGCACACCGCGAACGTCAGCCCGCACACCGTCGCGCAGAGCAGCGCCACGCGCGCGCCCACCCGGCGGATGAGCCCCAGGTGCAGCTCCGTGCCCGCGACGAGCGCGATGAGGCTCACCGCCAGGCCCTTCACCAGCTCCAGGCCCTTCACGCCCGCGTTGGGGATGAAGCCCAGCGCGTACGGCCCCACCGCCACGCCCACCAGCAGGTAACCGGTGAGGCGCGGCAGGCCCATGCCCTTGGCCACCTTGCCCGCGAACAGGCCGCACAACAGCAGCGCGCCCGCCGCCAGCAGCACCGGCGTGCCCGCGTCCGCGCGCACCACCTGCGCCTGGGTGATGGCCGCCAAGAGCCCCATGAGCAGCAGCAACCGGAAGATGGACCCCTTCACGCCACCACCCCCGCGTCACCCTCGGGAGGTGTGTTGCGCGAAGTCGTGGCCCTGGGCTCCGCTGCCAGCACGTGCCGGAAGGCTCCGTGCGCGAGCATCTCGTTGACGACCGCGCCCACCGCCACCACGTCCAGCACGCGCTGAGACAGCGAGCCCGGCACCAGCATCACGTATTCGGCCACCAGGCACAGCGCCAGGCCGCCCTGGGAGATGAGCGCGTAGCCGAAGCGCGGCGGCAGGTCCAACACGCCCGCCGTGAGCCGCTGCGCGAAGCGTCCCCCCAGCACCTTGCCCAGGAAGCGCAGCCCCACGAACGCGGGCAACAGCGCCCAGGCGGACATGTCACGCGCGTGGATGTGGCTGCCCACCAGGAACACCAGCACCAGGTACGTGGGCCGCTCCACGCGCGAGAGCGCCCGCGCCACCCGCTCCGCCGTGCGCCCGCCCATCAGCGCCAGCGTCGCGCCGCACGCCACGCCCGCCAGCAGCGACGACAGCCGCAGGTACGCCGCCGCGCCGCCCACCAGCGCCACCATGCCCAGCGTCACCGTGGTCTGCTCCGCCAGGTCCTTCAGCGAATACGTGAGGAACGCCAGCAGCGCCCCGCACGCCACGCCCAGCAGCAGCGTCAGGCTCAGCAGGCCCAGCCCTTCCACCGCGTTGCCGGTGACGCCCAGCACCAGGCCCAGCGCGAGCACGCCCAGGCCCACCGCGTCGTCCATCATCGTGAGCAGCGCCACGCCCAGACCGCGCGCGCGCTCCATCCGCCCGTTGCGGTAGCCCAGCACCGCGAAGTGGCCGGAGGACAGGCTCGCCGCCGCGCCCAGGAGCGCCGCCGCGCCCACCGCCATCAGGGGCCTGAGGCCCATGGACAACAGCAGCGGCACGGACAGCGGCAGCGCGACGAAGAGGAACGCCGTGCCCGCGTGCGCGACCGCCGCCGCGTACACGGGCCGCGGCAACAGCCGCAGCAGGCGCGGCTCCAGGTTGAGCCCCAGAAGCACGCCCCCCGTCCCCAGCCCCAGCGCCACCAGCGGGCGCAGGGACTCCAGGTTGCCCACGGTGAGCACGCCCAGGAGGGACGGGCCCAGGAGGGCCCCGAAGATGAGGAACATCAGGCCGCTGGCCGCCAGCTGTGCCAGCGCCGGGAAGCGGCCCGGAGCCAGGAGCGACCGGCTGGACGCGAGCAGCGACAACGCCGCGACGATGAGAAAGACGAGCAGCGCTTGCACGCAACGTGCTTACACCCGTGCGCCCCCGCGCGTCATCCACGCCGATGCGTGGGCGCCGCCAGGACAGGCAGGGCCACCAGGCGACCCATGGGTGGGTCGTCCGCGTCCATCTCCAACTGCACGCGCTGGAGCATGCGATCCAACTCCTCCTGCGGGAGCGCGGGCAGCACGCTCACCAGGACGATGCGGTCCTCATCCGCGCCCAGCGCGAGGCTGCGCAGCCCGGCGAACACCGGGACCTCCGCGGACAAAGCCGCGGCGGCGCTGCGCGCTCGGATGACCATCGGTTCCGGGATGCCAAACTCCCGGAGCCGGCGGATCGCCCGCTCAGTCGTCTCCACCTGTTCGAGGAACGTGATGACCAGGTACACGCGGCCGTCATACCGGAAGACCGCGCTTCCTGTCCCCCGTTACTCGTTGCCACCCGGCTGCGCGGGCTCTTCCGGCGGCTTCACCGGAGCGGAGGTGCCCTCGGCCGCGGGGGCATTCCCGCCGGCGGCCTGGCTCTCCATGGCGGCGCGGGCGGCGCGCTTGCCCTCTTCAATCAGCTTCTTGACCTTCTGCCCGCCCTTGCGGCCGATCTCCTCATAGAAGTTCGGCCCGCGGGTGGCCTTGACGCGGTCGCCACCCTTCTTGCCGATCTCCTCGTAGAACTTCGCGCCGCGCTCGGCCTTCACGGTCTCGCCGCCCTTGCGGCCGATCTCCTCGTAGAAGGAGCGTCCGCGCTCGGCCTTCACCGTCGCTCCACCCTTGCGGCCGATGGTCTCGTAGAACTCGCGACCGCGCTCGTTGCGGACAGTCTCGCCGCCCTTACGCCCGGCCTCAGCCACCGTCATGCTGCCCTTGTTGTCCTTGTCCGACATGTCCGTGTCTCCTCTCGTGACTGACCAACCCCGTCCGCGCCTTGGTGTCCCTTGCCTGAAACCTTGGGACGGAAGCGCCCCGATGCAAGCAAGCTCCGTACACCGCCAGCCGTTCTCTCCTGACATTGCATGCATAATCCCCAAGGATTTCGCGCGCTTGTCAGGCCTGCTGGGCATCCGGTCGGGACGGGTGATTGCCCGGCAGGACGCTCTCGTTGTTCACAACAATTCAGTCCACGTTGCCGATTCCCTGCTCGGATCCCACCTTGTGCGCAACGCCTGACACATGTGTCCGCGGGCGGTGGGGGAGGTTCTTTTGGCGAGTGTCAGGAACGGACTGAAGACCTGGTTGCGAATCCTCGCGCCCATGGTCGTCTCCATTGGCGGTCTGGTGATGCTCCGGCTGTTGGGGCCGGACTTCATCGATCAGCGCACCATCCGGGAGCTGCTGCTTCCCCTGGGCGACTACGCCCCCCTGGCGTACGTGGCCTTCCTGGCCGTGCGGCCCCTGACGCTCTTGCCAGGTCAGGTCCTCACCGCGGTGGGCGGCATGATGTTCGGGACTCTCGCCGCCACCCTCTATTCACTAACGGGCAGCTTCCTGTCCGCCACCCTGCTCTACTTCGTTGCTCGCAAGCTGGGCACGCGGCCCATGCAGCGGCTGTGCGGCAGCAAGTACCCGGCTATCGCCAAGGCGGCGCGGCGGCACGACTTCCAGTTCACGTTCCTGGCGTGCCTCAATCCGTTGTGCCCCACGGACATCATGCTGATCGCCGGCGCGGCGAGCGGCGCGCGCTTCTGGCCGTCCGTGCTGGGTGTCGTGCTGGGCACCATCCCGGGCACCTTCCTCACCGCGCAGTTCGGCAGCGGCCTCGCGCAGGGCCGCACGGTGATGACCGCCGTATCCGCTGTGGGCATGGTGGTGTCGCTGGTGCTGGGCGTCATCTTCGGCCGCCGGTTCTACAAGGAGGTCAACGAGGCGTCGGTGGAAGTTCCCACGCCCGAAGCGGAAGCCCCCCGCGGCCTGCCCGCCGCGAAGGAAGCGCTCACCACGCCGTGACGGCGCGCAGCTCCTCCACCAGGTGCTGGAGGAGCGCGCGGACGCGGGGCACGGACTGGCGCCCTGGCAGGCACAGCGCGTGGACCGGAGGCCCTTCCGCGGCGTACTCCGCCAGGACCTCTACCAGCGCGCCCTCGCGCAGCCGTGCATCGCTCATGAAGTCCAGCACCTGGCAGAGCCCGGCACCCGCGGCGGCCAGGTCCAGCAGCGCCGGGCCGTGATCCACGTCGATGGCCGCGCGCGTGCGCACCACTCCGGCCTTGTCTCCTCCGGGTGATTCACGGAAGTGCCACTCGCGGGTGATGCCGCGCGGATCCACGAACTTCAGGCACGCGTGGCGCTCCAGCAGTGACGGGTGCTCCGGTGTCCCGTGCCGCGCCAGATAGGACGGCGACGCCAGGGTCATCCATCGCGTGGAGAACAGCCGCCGCGCCACCAGGCTGGAGTCCTCCATCCCTCCCACGCGGATGGCCACGTCGACCTGCTCCTCCACCAGTTTGCTGAGCCGGTCGCTCATGCGCACGTGCAGCGTGAGCTGCGGGTGGCGGGCCTGGAGCCGCGCCAGCCGGGGCAGCAGCACGGGGCCCAGGATGAACGGCAGCGACACCGTGACTGGCCCTTTGGGCGCGCGGTGCGCCTGGGCCACCGTCTCGCGGGCGGCGCGGATCTGCGCCACGGCCTCGCGCGCCCGCTCCAGGAAGGCGACGCCTTCGGACGTGAGGGCCACCTGCCGGCTGGTGCGCTCCAGGAGCCTGGCGCCCAGCTCCTCCTCCAGCTTCCGCACCGCCTTGCTCACCGCCGCGACGGTGACGCCCAGCCGCTCCGCCGCCTTCCGGAAGCTCCGCTCCTCCGCCACGTGGAGGAAGGGCAACACGCCCGTGAACAGGTCCATGGGTCGCATTGTCAACCCAGGGTTGATGATGGTTCAACCCGGACGTGCTCACGGTCGTCCGGGTTGACGATTAGGGTTCACCCCACACGAAAGGGAGTCCTCATGAAGATCGCGATCCTGGGTACGGGCATGGTGGGCGAGACGCTGGGCAGCAAGCTGGTGGCGCTGGGCCACGAGGTGCGCATGGGCTCGCGCACGCCGGACAACGCGAAGGCCGCCGCGTGGGTGAGGAAGTCCGGGGGCAAGGCTTCGCAGGGAACGTTCCGGGACGCCACCGCGTTCGCGGAGCTGATCTTCAACTGCACGCTGGGCAATGCCTCGCTGGACGTCCTGAAGTCCGCGGGTGAGGAGGCTCTGCGCGGCAAGGTGCTGGTGGACGTGTCCAACCCGCTCGACTTCACCAAGGGCATGCCGCCGGTGCTCTCCACGCCTCCGGATGACTCACTGGGCGAGCAGATCCAGCGCGCCTTCCCGTCGTTGAAGGTGGTGAAGACGCTCAACACGATGAACTGCGAGGTGATGGTGGATCCCTCGCGCGTGCCGGGAGATCACGACGTCTTCGTGTCCGGCAACGACGTGGACGCCAAGGCCCGCGTGAAGCAGCTCCTCACGGAGGGCTTCGGCTGGAAGCACGTCATCGACCTGGGCGACATCACCACCGCCCGCGGCACCGAGGCCTTCCTCCCGCTGTGGCTGCGCCTGTGGGGCACGTTGCGCACCGGCGACTTCAACATCCACGTCGTGAAGCGCTGAAAACCATGCCGCGTGTCTGGAATTGACCAGACGCGTCAGGCACGCGGTGTGGATTGCGGGGCCATGACGCGGGGCTACGCAACTTCCCAGGCAAGGAGCGGATAACCTACCCAAACCCACTTCCCCCGGTGGTTGGAGGTTGTCATGAGCACGATCGACCGCACCCGTTCCCTCGCCGTGCCGTCCTCCACTTCGAAGACGGCCGCGGAGCCGCTCGCGAAGAAGCCGGTGGCGCATCAGCCCGCGTTCCAGAAGTCCTCCTTCGAGCAGTCGCCGTCGCGCGCCGCCACGGCGAACCTGGCGGGCGCCGCGCCTGCGCAGAAGAACGGGCTGCTGGGCGGACTCATCGACGCGGCGGTGGGTGGCATCAAGGACATCCCCCGCTTCCTGCAGATGGGCGCGGACGTCTTCAACGCCACCACGGTGAAGGAGATCACCAGCCTCTTTGGCGGCGCGAAGCCGGACCGCGCGCAGGACGGCATGTTCGTGGGCGCGGGCGGCAAGGTGCTCCCGTCGACGACGAAGCTGGGCGACGTGCCGGGCATCACGCCGAAGAACAACCCGAACCCGGACAAGACGATCCTCTACGTCAACGGCATCATGACGCCGACGGCGGGTCAGGTGAACGAGATGCAGGCGCTGGCGGACAGCTCCGGCGCGAAGGTGGTGGGCATCCACAACGCGACCGAAGGCCTGGTGAAGGACCTGGGCCAGTGCGTGACGGACAAGCTGGACAAGGGCAAGAACCCCGCCGTGGACACGCTGGCGGACACGCTCTACTCGGAGCTGAAGGCCGGCCGCGACGTGCACCTGGTGGGCTACAGCCAGGGCGGACTCATCACCGCGCGAGCGCTGAACGACGTGGCGAAGCGGCTGCGCGTGGAAGACGGGCTGTCCCCCGCGCAGGTGGAGGCGAAGATGAGCCACCTGCAGGTGGAGACCTTCGGCGCCGCGTCCACGAAGTACCCGGACGGCCCGCGGTACGTGCACTACGTCAACAACGCGGACCCCGTGCCCACGCTCACCGGCCTGGGCGGCGATGTGGATCCGCTGGCCTTCCTGAAGGACGCGGGCAAGGGCGCGGTGGTGCACCGCTTCACCGACGGCAACCTGAACCCCATCAGCAACCACATGCTGGACACGCTGTACCTGAAGCACCGCGTGGACTTCGACCAGGCCCGGCAGAACCAGTTCTAGGGGGTGTCCCTAATTGAGCCACATCCGAGTGCAGGCGAGGTGGATGAGGGCAAGGTAGTTGCGGGCTGTCTTCTCATATCGAGTCGCGAGGCGGCGGAAGCGCTTGAGGCCATGGAAGAACCGCTCGACCAGATAACGAAGGGCGTAGAGCTTGCGGTCCTTCGAAAGGGCTCTGGGGCGCTCCGGCTTGGAGGCGATGACGGCCTTCATGCCGAAGAACTTGAGCAGGGCGCGGAACCAGTCCGCATCGTACCCGCTGTCGGCGATGCAGGCCGCGCCCACCGCGTGCATTATCAGGTCGTCGGCCTTGGTCATCTCGTGCCGCTGGCCGGGCGTCAGTTCGATATGGCGTGGCCGTCCTCGGCTGTCGACGAGGGCATGGACCTTGGTCGAAAAACCTCCTCGAGAGCGTCCCAGAGCGTTGTGTTGGACCCCCCTTTTCCTCCCGCGGCGTCCAGATGCGCCCGGATGGTGGTGCCATCGAGGATGGACGCTTCGTCCCCCGGCACGGGAGGATTCGACTCGAGCTGCACTTCCTTGAAGAGCCGCTCCCACACGCCGCGCTTCGACCAGTTGTTGAAGCGGTTGTACACGGACTTCCACTTGCCATATCGACCGGGCAGGTCTCGCCAGGGGCTGCCGGTGCGGGCGAGCCAGTACACGGCGCTGACAAACAGACGCTCGCCTTTGAGCGAGTGCCGGCCCCGCCGCGGAGGCAGAAGCGGGCGGATGCGCTTCCATTCCTGGTCGGTGAGTTCATGTCGGTGCATCCCCTGGGGTAGGCAATGGCCCCGCTTTAGTGCAACCCCTCCTGCTGATGCTCGGCCGAGGGCACGACTGCTACCCTCGGCCGCAGTTCATCTTCTCTCGTTTAGGGACACCCCCTAGTTCCAGGGCCCCAGGCGCCGGGCCGCGGCTAGGATGCCGCGCCCATGAAGCCCTTCCCTGTCGCAACCGCCCTCACCATCGCCGGCTCTGATAGCGGCGGTGGCGCGGGCATCCAGGCCGACCTCCGCACCTTCTCCTTCCACCGAGTGCACGGCACCAGCGCCGTGACGGCCATCACCGCGCAGAACACGCGAGGCGTCACGCGCGTGGACCTGCTCCCGCCCGAGTCCGTCACCGCGCAGGTGGACGCCGTCGCGTCGGACATGCGCGTGGACGCGGTCAAGGTGGGCATGCTGGCCCAGCGCCCGCTCATCGAGGCCGTGGCGGATCAACTGGCCCGTGTGTCGCTGGGCCCCATCGTGGTGGATCCCGTGATGGTGTCCCGAGCGGGCTCGCAGCTCATCGACAATGAGGCGGTGGAGGCGCTGCGCGCGCGCATGCTGCCCCTGGCGGCCATCCTCACGCCCAACCGCCATGAAGCGAAGCTGCTCGCGGGCATGGACATCCAGACGCTGGAGGACATGCGCGAGGCGGCCCGACGCATCCACGCCCTGGGCTCCCGCGCGGTGCTGGTGAAGGGCGGCGGCATGCCGGGCGCGCTGCGCGGCACGGACGTGTGGTTCGACGGGACGCGCATGGAGACGCTGTCCGTGGCGCCCGTGGACACGCCGAACACGCACGGCACTGGCTGCACGCTGTCCGCCGCGATCGCCGCGAGGCTCGCGCTGGGGACTTCCCCGCTGGAGGCCGTGCGGCTCGCGAAGGAGTACGTCACCTCCGCCCTGCGCTACCCGCTCGCCGTGGGCCACGGGAACGGCCCGATCGGGCACTTCTTCCCGCTGACTCACGACTAAAACATAGACATGAAATGCAATTGATTGCATCCAATTGCAGATATTCAGCAAATGAAACATGTATCCAATTGATACGTGTTTCATTGGGTGGGCCGAGACTCACTGAAGCTGTGTTCATGTGGGCATGGCAATCCTGATCGGGCAGGGGGGTGTAGGCGCTGGCGGTGATTGTCCGCCGACAAACGGCACACCTTGCCCACCTGATCAGTATTTCATGTAGGCACGGCCGATCAGAGCCCCAGGACTGCTCAGCCGTTCAGACCTGGGTGCACTGAAAATGACTAAAAATCTGTTCAGTGCCTGTTCAGGCGCACGACTGGGTCCGAGAAAAACCACGGAAAGACCGTTCAGTGCTTCGTCGCGTCGGAGTCGAGCCCGTCGATGCCCGGCATCCGCTGCGCGAGCAACCCGAGCAGCTCCTGGGTGGACAGGCGGGCGGCGGCGTCCTTGCCCTCCAGCACACCGGCCACCAGGGCCCGCTTCTGTTCATGGAGCGAGAGCATCTGCTCCTCGATCGTCCCACGCGACACCAGCCGGTAGACCGTGACGGGTCGCTGCTGGCCGATGCGGTGGGCGCGATCGGAGGCCTGATCCTCTACGGCGGGGTTCCACCAGGGGTCCAGGTGGATGACGCTGGTGGCGGCCGTCAGGTTGAGACCGAAGCCGCCCGCCTTGAGTGAAATCAGGAACAGGGGGGCGTCGCCCTCCTGGAAGGCACGCACGCGGTCCGCCCGTGCGCTGGCGGGGGTGGAGCCGTCCAGGTACTCGTAGGCGATGCCCTGGGCATCCAGCACCTCGCGGACCAGCGCCAGGTGGGACGTGAACTGGCTGAACACCAGTGCACGGTGGCCCTCCTCGCGCAGCTCCTGGACGAGCTCCAGGAAGCGCTCCAGCTTGGAGGACTCCAGCTTGGACGCCTTGTCGTACAGGCGCGGGTGCGACGCGAGCAGCCGTAGCCGCGTCAGCGCCGCCAGCACCTCGATGCGCCGCTCCTGGTCCTTCATCTTCGCCTTGCGCGTCTCCAGGTCGGACAGGGCCGCCAGCCGCGCGTCCTCGTAGAGCGTCCACTCCGGCGGGGACAGGACGACGGGCACGTGCACGTCCGTGCGCGGCGGCAGCTGTGCCTCCACCTGGGCCTTGGTGCGGCGCAGCAGGAAGGGCTGGAGCACGCGGGCCAGCGCGGGCGCGGCAGTCGGATCCACCTGCTTCTCGATGGGCGCGGCGAAGCGGTTGCGGAACGCCTCCAGGCTGCCCAGCAGCCCCGGGAAGACGACCGCGAAGAGCGACCACAGCTCGCCCAGGTGGTTCTCCAGCGGCGTGCCGGACAGCGCGAACTTGAAGTCGCTCTGGAGCGCTCGTGCCGCGCGGAAGCGCTGCGTGGCCGCGTTCTTCAGCTGCTGGGCCTCGTCGAAGACGATGGTGGAGAAGCGCAGCGCGGCCAGCCGCTCGATGTCGCGCACGAGCAGGCCGTAGCTGAGCACCAGCACGTCGCGAGGCCCCAGCCGCTCCAGCGTGCCGCCCCGGTCCTCCGCGTCGGAGAAGATCGTCACCTTCAGCGACGGCGCGAAACGCTTCGCTTCGTCCCGCCAGTTGAAGGCCACTGACGTGGGGGCCAGCACCAGCGCGGGCCCCTGCTTCGCACGATCCAGCAGCACGGCCAGGGCCTGCACCGTCTTGCCCAGCCCCATGTCGTCCGCGAGCACCCCACCCGCGTTCCATGACGCCAGCCGCGTGAGCCAGCGGAAGCCTTCGAGCTGGTAGTCGCGCAGCTCCGTCTTGAGCGCCGCGGGCACCCGAGGCTTCAGCTCCTTCGCCGCGAAGATGCGCTCGACCAGCGTCTTCCAGGACGCATCCGCGTCGATGAGCGCGCCCGCGGTGCCCAGCCCCGCCAGGGCCTCCGCCGCGGACGGGCCCACCTCCAGCCCGTGCTTCGACAGGTACGTGTGATCCGCCAGCTTCTCCAGCTGCTCGCGCAGCGCCGCTTCGATCTCCACCCACGTGCGCGCGTCCACCTGGACGAAGCGCTCCTTGCGCCGGGCCGCGTCCAGGAGCCGCGCCAGCTCCACCCGCTCGCCCTCCACGGACAGGCTGCCCAGCACGCCGAACCACTCGCGCTTGCGCTCCAGGACGACCTTCAGGTCGCCCGCGCCCCGCTTGGGCACGAGCCGCATGGACGCGCCCACCCACTCCAGCTCCGGCCGGGGCTCCATCTCCGCGCACGCGGCCAGCACCGCCAACCCGCCCTGCGCGCTGTGGAAGAGGAAGCAGAACGGAAGCTCCTGCGGCTCCGCCGTCTGCAAGGGCAACCGGGCCTGGAGCGCCGCGCCCGCCGTCAGCTCGCGCCCGAAGTCGCGCACCGCGTGGAAGGACCGCGTGTCGCGCCGCACGTGCACGTCGCGAGGTCCCTCACCGGGCAGATACGCCGGGCCATCCGGCAGCGCGCGCAGCCGCAGCTCCAGCCGCACCGCGCCCCCAGGCTGTCCTTCCAGCCGGAGCACCGGGAGCTGCTGCGGCGCGATGGATTCCCCCATCACGCTGCGGGGCATGGCCACGGGCAGGCGTACGGAGAGCTTCGACAGGTGCTCCAGCAGCGGCCCGTGACTCTCTGGAGGAAACGCGTTGCCGTGCCGCTGGAGCACCGTGGCCATGGCGCGCACCTCCGGGCTCACGTCCAGCACCGTGAGCACGTGCGCGCCTTCGTCCCAGAGGAACACCGCGTCCTCCGGCTTCGCCTTGCGCACGCGCTCCAGCAACGGCGCGGGCAGCACGGTGCCGTCCACGCCCGCGTTCACCAGCACGGTGCCGCCCCGGTCCTCGGCGACCAGGCCCACCTTCTCGCGCTCGATGCGCACGGGGATGTCCTGCGTGCCCTCCAGCGACAGGCGCGGATGATCAATCAACTCGAACAGCAGCGCGCGCGACGCGGGGGCCGTGCTGTCGGAGAGCAGCGCGGCGATGCGCGAATCCGAGGGGCTGAGCTGCGAGCCGTACTCCTGCAACAGCTTGCGCCGGCCGACCTTCGCCCCTGTCGTGCGCTGGCCCTTCTTCGTGCGCCGGTGCACGTAGGGCGCGACCTCCACGCCGTACCCTTCGATGACGTCCAGTCGCCAGGAGATCTCCACGCCTCCGCCGCCGCCCGGGCTCTCCTCCACCGCCCGCTCCAGCGCGCGCAGCGTCCGGGCCCACGCGGGCCGGACCAGCTCCTCCAGCGTCTCGCCGAAGTCCTCCGTCCAGCGCTGCCGCAGCCACAGGAGCGCCGTGTCCACCGCCGCCAGCTGGTGCACGCAGAACGTGGCGCCGCACGAACAGTCCACCGTCACGCCGGATGGACTGAACGTCAGCCGCGCGTCCGCGAGGATGAAGCCCGAGCCCGGCGGGGACACCGGCAGCTCGGAGATGCGCGTCTCCTTGAGGCGGAAGCCCGGCAGGTCCGGCTCCTCCACCAGCGCTTCCAGCGACAGCGCGCGCTCCGGACGCGGCGCGATGCTCGAAGGCACGCGAGCACGCCAGGCAAGCAACATCCCGTGGACCGTGTGCGTGCGCTTGTCTGCCGGGGGCGCGATCCGCTCCGCGACGGAAGCCCGGGCATCGAGGGTGGCCTGCCGCTCGTCCTCCACGTAGCGCCAGGCGAGCTTCGGCAGCAGGTCCCGCATGCGCGGCGTGGGCAGCATCTCCGCCGTCCAGCGGTCGAGCGTGTCCTGGGCCAGCACCTCCACCAGCCTGCGGCGGGAGATGACCGCGCGCACCTGCGGCAGGTATGCGGCCTCCACGCGAGGCGTGAGCAGGGCCAGGCTCAGGCGCGACAGGTGCTCCAGTCCCTCCGCGCGCAGCCACGCGCGCAGGTCCGCCTCCGTCTGGAACGGGGGCGCGTGGGGATCCTGCGCGGGCTTGGGGCTGGACGGGGGGGACTGCTCGGCCATGGGGACTGACGACAACGAACGCGTCAGTCTACCTTGGCCATGCGGCGGCGATCACCGAGGAACTCTTCCACTCCCAGCACGATGTTCTTCGCCACCTCGTCCTGGAAGCGCTCGGACGCCAGGCGCTTCTCGTCCTCCGCGTGCGACAGGAAGGACGTCTCCACCAGGATGGCGGGCATCTTCGCGCCCAGGAGCACGTAGAACAGCGCCTCCTTGTGGCCCAGGTCCTTGATGCCGTCGTACTGGCCGGACAGGCCCGTCACCAGGTTGTGCTGCACGGCGTTCGCCAGCCGCGACGACTCCTCCGTGTTCGCCTTGGTGGCCAGGTCCGCCAGGATGAACTGGAGGTCGCTGATGCCCTTCTCGGAGGAAGCGTTCTCGCGAGCGGCCAGGCGGATGGAGTAGCGGTCCGCGGACGTGTTGAGCGTGTACGTCTCGATGCCGCGCAGCTTGTGCGTCGCCGCCGAGTTGCAGTGCACCGAGATGAACAGGTCTCCGTGCGCCTCGTTGGCCAGCTTCGCGCGGTCCTCCAGGCGGATGAACGTGTCGTCGTCGCGGGTGAGCACGACCTCCAGGCCCTTCTCCCGCAGGCCGTCCGCGACCTTCTTGGAGATGGCCAGGGCCACCTCCTTCTCCTTCGTCCCCGCCTTGCCCACCGCGCCAGAGTCATGGCCGCCGTGGCCCGGGTCGATGACCACGCGGCGCACCTTCAGCCCCAGCTGCTCCGCCAGCGTCAGCTCCGCGTGGCGCGACTGCTTCGCCACGGCCTTGAGCCGCGCCTGCGCCACCTGCGCGTCCACCGGCGCCGTCACCGGGCGCGGAGCCTCCGGCTTCGTCTCCTGCTTCGACGCCACCACCACGGGGGCGGCCGGCTTCGGAGCGACCGGGGCGCTGTCCACCACCGGAGCCGGAGCCTTCGACGCCACGGCCGGAACCTCCACGCGGGCCTCCGGCTTCGACGTCCCGTGCGAGGACGCCATCGCCTCCGGAGCCTTCGCGTCCACGGCCCGGTCAGCGACGGTGGGCGCGTCCACGATGTTCGCCGAGGAGTCCTTCGTCGAGGTCTCGGAGCCCGAGGCCGGGACGTTCGGATCCAGGCGCGGCAGCACCGGCGACGGCTCGCGAGCGAGCTTGGAGATCGCATCCACCAGCGGCGAACTGGAGGGCGCGGCGGCGACGGCGGTGTCCGGCGTGGACTTCACCACCGGGGGCAGCGGCTTCACGGTGGGCTTCGGGGGCGGCGTCTTGCTGGGCGGGGGCAGCGAGGCCAGCAGCGACTTCAGCTCCTTGGCCTGGTCGCCCTTGGGGTTGGTGGCCAGCGATTCGTTGAGGACCTTCCGGGCCGCTTCCGGCTTGTCCAGGCGGTTGACGTGGATGCGCGCCAGCGCCAGCGCCGCGTCATCCGCGAGCCGGTGCTTCGGGTGCGCCTCCACCAGCTTGGAGTAGTCCGAGATGGCCGACTGCAGGTCCTCGTCCACGAAGGAGATGCGGCTCAGCTCCTGGAGCAGGTCGCCCGCGGTGAAGAGGGCATCGGGGGCGCGGTCGCTCTTGGGGAAGCGCGTGGCCACGGCCTCGAAGCGGTGCACCACGTTGAGCCAGTGGTGGCGCAGCTTGCGGCGGGACGCGTCGTCCTTCAGCGCGTAGTAGGCGCGGCGGGCCTGCTGGTACGCCTCCTCCGCTTCGTTGCGCTTGCCGGCTCCGACGGCGCTCGGGGCCGTGAGGAGCAGCACGGGCAGCACGAAGTGGGAGAAGCGAACGCGCATGGAAGCCTCCGGACGTTGCAGCTACAGGCGTGTGTCACACGGCCTCTGGGGGCCAGCAACTTTTCAACCCCACCTGTCCGTCCGTCAGCGCACCCAGCCCAGCGTCCGCGCCAGCTCCTCGTCGATGACGCGGCACCACCCCGGCTCGGAGGGAACCACGGCGGCCAGCACCTTGCCGCCATTGCGCACCGGGGCCCGCTGGGGGCGGCAGCGCGCCCGCACGGCGTGTTTCACGTCCTGGCGGAAGAAGTGCGCGGGGAACACGGCCTCGCCCTTCCCTTCCGGCAGGTAGCCATCGTCCGGAGTGAGCCACACCAGCGCGCCCAGGCGCAGCGGCACCACCTCCCGGCGCCACAGCCGCCGCACCTCCCACGCGAAGCCGCCCAGGGCCACCAGCGCCCCCAGGCCCAGGCCCCAAGGCAGCAGGCCCACCCGGGCCGCCTGGGCCCGAGCATGGGTCGCCTCGCGAGGCCGCCCCGGCTGGGACGGATCCACCAGCAGCTGCACCCGGGCACCGTGGCCCAGGCCCGCGGCATGTTCCGCGGCCGCGCGCACGCCCGACACGGAGTGATCCTCGCCCGCGAACGTGTAGAGGACGTCCAGCGTGCCTTCCGCGTCCTCGTGCTGGCTCGGAGGGGGCGCATGACTCGCGCCCACCACCGCGTCCACCAGCTCCGCGCTGGAGGTGAAGCGCTGCTCCTCGATGAAGTAGCGGCCGGCGTAGCTGGCACCCAGGCCCAGCACGGTGATGATCACCAGGCCCAGCACCACCCCGCGCACCAACCGCGCCACGGCCCCAGGCACCTGGGCGAGTTTGACGCTGCGGGGGGCATGGGGGATGGCGAGCTGCATGGCGGGCGCGAAGCCTACTTCACGATCGCGATCAGCGCCCGATTCCAGGTCAGCCCCGGTGCCGCTCCGCTTCCCGGAAGAATTGGGTGAGAGAGTAGTCCAGCAGCGCCTCGCAAGACTGCATGTACCGGCGGGCGCGAAGGAAGGGGAGCCAGACGCGCTTGCCGACACGCACTTGCGACTCCTCCAGCTTTTGCCGTGGCACCCATGTCCCGCCCAGCCGCCGGACCAGCGTACGCCCCAAGTAGGCTCCCAGGGCCGGCGCGGTGTGACTGTCGATGAGGTCTCGCAGGTACCGCTTCGGGAAGCTCTCCTTCCAGAAATAGAAGTCGAGGTCCGTCAGGGACTCAGGGGTCTCATCGAAGATGGTGGGCACCTTGGTGTGCAGCGCCGCCACGAGGCCTTCTGACAGGTCGTCGTAGTCGCTGAGGACACGCTCCGGATTCTCGACGTCCGACGGGAGTGCGGCCGGGAGCCACTCCTCCGGCTCGGGTGGCCGGAAGGCGTTGAATTCAGCAATCTTCTGCTGCCGCTCGCTGATGGCGAATTCGTATGGCAGACGGGAGAGGAGCGGCGCCAGATCGGGGTCGTAGCGGGGCTCCACCGGAGCGAGCGCGGCACTGCGCTCTCTCAGAGCCCGCAGCACCGTGCCGAAATCAAGCTCCGGCCTGAGGTGCACATGGGCACGCGCCTGCGCCACGCGCGCTTCCTCACTGGCGAAGTCGGCGGCCGTGGGCCGCAGCACTAGCAGGACGGAACCGTTGGGGAGTTCCTCTACGAGGTGCGCAGGAGTCGAGAGCACCCGCTCACGGCCTACCGTCTCCACCAACTTGGGACCGAAGACATTGAGCCAGGAGAGCTCATACACTTTATCGAAGCCATCCCTCCAAGCGGTCTCGTTATCCCGGCCAAAGTAGGGAGCGCCTGCCAATTGTTCATCGGCGGAACTATGGGCCGATGCGTACGAAGGCGGATAGCGCAATGCCCACGCACGAACCAGCTCCACAAGTCGAGCGCACGGCGCCTTCTCGGAAAACAGCGGGAGCGAATCAATGTGGATCAAGACGGAAAAATCAGAGGGGAGCGGAGGAAACCGAAGGCTCAATGACATATCCAACGCAGGCTCTTGCGTTCGATACAATCCAATGAACGTGATCCTCTCCATGCGCCTTTCCTTGAGAGCCTTCCAGGTGGCATCCCTGGAATACTTGCGGTCACGCTTCCCCCCAACAACATCTGGCATCCAATCGCCCGCATGCTCCTCAAGAGCTTGGAAGAACGGTCCCAGTTCCTCCTCAATTGAGGTCGCACTGTCAAACGTCGCTTCCAATGACAGCGCGAGATAGTCCGCTGACCTTGACTCCGGCAGGTTCAGATACTTCATTGAAACCCGACCTCCACTTCCTGAACTGCCTTACGCGTATCTCTTAAAGCGCCTGCCAGGTCTTTTACGCTCCTGGGTTTGAAGCCTCCACCTTCATAGATCAAGCGAACTCTCTGAACCCGCGCATCTATCTGCATGCCAGGGCGTCGGATGTTCAGCATCTCGCCGTAGTACCTCAAGGCCGCGCTCGCGTCCTCGATCATTTGCGCCTTGAGCGCGTCGGCCCCTGACTGCGAAAGGTTTCGGCTCTTGAAGCTGAAGGTCTCCACACGAGGAGAAGTGCCGGGAGCTGGCCGTTCCTCGATGACGAGCACGTCCGCGAAGCGCAGGTCCGACTTCTTTACTCCCACGTGCGTCTCGATGCGAGGCTGGTCGAAGTCTCCGAGCCATCGGCGCTGCGCCCGAGGGAGGGCCGCATCCGCCTCCAGGAGGGCAACCATGGCTTTCTCGAAGGCCAGTCCGCGGGCGTAGTTGGCAAACATCTCCTGGTAGCCCGCCCACTTCAGGGGCCCCTTGACGTCAGCACCGCTCTGAATCTCCTGGAGCCGCCGCTCTCTGTAGGCGACGTAGTCGTGCCAGAGGCCCGCGCTCTTCTCGACTCCCGCTGGAGGTGCATCCAGCTTGGGCGCCATTTGATTCAACAGCTCCACATCCTTCGGGAGGCGTGGACCCGAGGCCTCCAGTTCCGCCTGGAGCAGCTTTGCCTTCGCCGCCTCCACGGCGGACGCGCTGGCGTCCTGTGACAGGACAGCTGCGCTGCCAGCCCGCTTCCCGGCCACGCCCTCCGTCGCCGCGGCTCGGGCGGACTCGCGACGGGCCTCCGCCAGCATCGCCTGCGCCTTCGCCGGATTTCCGCGGGCCTCGTACAGTGCCAGCAACCCCGCCTCGCCCCACTCGGCGGCGACCCACGCGCCCTCCCGGCTGGCCTGGAGGTAGCGCAGCAGGTCGCGGCCGGCGTTGACGCCCAGCTGCTCTTCCAGGCGGCCCATCAGCGCGTTCAGCCCATCCAGGTCCAATGCCGGCATCTGGATCCGCCGCAGTCCTCCGCGCGCCTCGAGAAGCGCCCGTGCACCCTTGCCCCCGGCATACAGCGCCACCGCCAGTGCTGCCGGCGCCAGCTCACGCGTGGCCTGCTCGTACTGACCCTGCGTCAGCGAGTACGCCCCGTGCCCCGTCCCAGCCACCAGGTGGAAGAAGCCCAGTGGCACGCCGAAGGTCAGGTGATCAAAAGCTCCGGCCGAAACACTTCCCGGTGCGTAGTGGCGCTCCATCAACGCCTTCCGCACTTCGTCGAGAGCGGCCTGATACGGCGGCGGCAACTGCTCTCGCATCGCCATGAGCTCCGTGTACCGGACCTCACCACTCACGGAAGTGCTGGAGAGCATGTCCCGGCCCGCGCGTCCCAACCCGCGAAGCACATCCCGGCCCTGCTCTCCTCGCTCCGGGAACCCTTCAAGCGCCAGGCCCCGCCGCGTCAGCTCCTCGCGGACGGTGGCCATGCTCCCCAGCGTCTCCCCCAACTGCTTGTCGCGCGCCAGCAGTCGCACCACCTCGCGCAGCTCATCGTCGAAGGACGTATGGAGGACGAAGAGAGCAAGGACCTCGGCATACGGCACGCCGTACTTCTCGGTGGTGGCGACAAGGAACGCCGCGCGCTTGCGGCCAAGGGCCTCAGAGGCCCGCGCGTCGAGTGGCCCCAGGGCCCCGAGGCGGACGGCGTCCCAGTCCCTCAGCGATTCCACCAGCGCGGCCATGTCCACCCCGCGCTGCATGGCCACGAACGCCGCGGGCGAGTCACATGCCAGGAAGGGCGTGAGCACCTCCCGGCTCGTATCCAGGCGAGGCCAACCGGAAGGCAGTGCCTTGTCACCGCAGGTGACACCGTCCGCCTCACCCGTGCCTCGCGCCCTCGCGACCGCTTCGGACAACGGGCCACGCCGAAAACCCAGGGGAGCCACCGCGTGTTCCCCAGCCGCAGGACCCGGCTCCTCGTCCTGGTACACACCTGCCGCCGCGGTCCTCGCTGCCTGGGGTGGCATGGACAAGGCGCTGAACGCCAGGGTGGCACCGTGGCGCGTCTTCGCGGGAAACGAAGCGCAGCCCGAGGCGAGGAGGGCCACCATCACAATGAGGCCGCCTCCGCTGCGCCGCAGTTGATCAGCGCACATTGTCCACCCCCAGGCCCACTGCCGCGAAGGCCCCCGGCCGCAGCGTCCCCTCGGGTGTGGGAAACAGCAGCGTGCCGCCCTGCCCTACCGCGTACAGCTTTCCGCCCAGGAAGCGCCACCGGGCCTCGCTTGAAACGAGGACGCGCGCCCCTGGCTGGCCCGCGCCCGCCGCCAATCCGCCCACAGCCAGGGTGAGGTCGCGGTGGAACACCTGCGCTTCCAGCCGCCCATCCACGTCCACGCGGCCCCAATTGAAGGCCTCCGCCCCCATCGTCAGACGGAAATGGCGCTTCCCCAGCACGCCCAGCCCCTCGGAATCCCAACTGAGAATCACCTCCCCATAGACCGAGGCCCCGTCCGGGAACGGCGCATCCGCCTGTGGCACTGAGGACGGCCCCGCCACCTGGAAGCGCGCCAACTCGTAGTCCGGACCGAAGGCCCCCTGGCGGAAGCCGCCCCGCTGCAGGCGTCCCTCCAGGCGCGCCCGCAGGTCCATCGCCGAGGACACGGACTCCACGCCCAGGCCGGCCACCGC
>NZ_RAWQ01000020.1:0-73082 GCF_003668965.1 Corallococcus sp. AB030 | reverse complement strand
GGTCACACCCGTTCCCATCCCGAACACGGAAGTTAAGCCCTCCAGAGCCGATGGTACTCCGCGGGAAACCGCGTGGGAGAGTAGGTCGCTGCCGGATTCTTTTTGAAAGCCCCTGGTGCCGCAAGGCGCCAGGGGCTTTGTCTTTGCGGGCTTGTGTCACGGGCCGCCGCACCTGGCTTGAGCGCTGAGACGCGCTCGCCAGGGGTTCCTGGTGCCCGTGCGCGTGGCTCGATTTTGCCCGGCGTGTGCCGCAGCCTGCGCTCGCGGTAGGCGATTCTGGAGTGACGCGGGATGGCAGGTGGGTCAGTTTTGGAGCGAGGGGAGGCCAAGTTCTCGGATTCGTTGGGGAATCACGTCATCTTGGATGTTTGACCGCCGTTCTCACTGGATCTAGAGTCACTGCTCCCCCCGGTCTGCGCACCGCCTGCTGCGGTTCGTACTCGCCGGCGCCGGGCAGCCCCGCGAGATGAAGAAGCCGACCTTCTTTGGGAAGTACCTGCTCCTTGAGCGCGTCAACGTCGGCGGTATGGCCGAGGTCTTCATCGCGAAGGCTTTTGGCGTCGAAGGCTTTGAGCGCATCCTAGCCATCAAGAAGATCCTTCCGACGATGGCGGAGGATGACGAGTTCATCACGATGTTCATCGACGAGGCGCGGATCAGCGTTCAGCTGAACCACGCCAACATCGTGCACATCCACGAGCTCGGGAAGCACGAGGAGACGTACTTCATCGCCATGGAGTACGTGGCGGGCCGTGATGTCCGCACGCTCCTGGAGCGCTACCGTCGTCGCAAGGAGATCATGCCCACCGCACAGGCGGTGTTCATCGTCTCCAAGATGTGTGAGGGCCTGGACTACGCGCACCGCAAGAAGGACGCGCGCGGCCAGGACCTCCACATCATCCACCGCGACGTCTCTCCGCAGAACATCCTCGTCTCGTACGAAGGCGAGGTGAAGATCATCGACTTTGGCATCGCCAAGGCCGCCAACCGTTCGCAGAAGACGCAGGCCGGCATCCTCAAGGGGAAGTTCGGCTACATGAGCCCGGAGCAGGTCCGGGGCATGCCCATCGACCGGCGCAGCGACATCTTCGCGGTCGGCGTACTGCTCTACGAGATGCTCACGGGCGAGAAGCTCTTCGTGGGCGAGTCCGACTTCTCCACGCTGGAGAAGGTGCGCAACGCGGACATCCCGCTGCCGCGCGAGTTCAACCCGAACATCTCCGCGGGTCTGGAGAAGGTCGTCCTCAAGGCGCTCGCGCGCGAGCCCGAGGACCGCTACCAGTGGGCTTCGGACCTCCAGGAGGACCTGATGCGCTTCCTCCTCGCGGGGGACGCCATCTACTCGTCGAAGCACCTGTCCGGCTTCATGAAGGAGGCCTTCGCCGAGGACATGCTCCGCGAGGCGGAGAAGATGGAGCGCTATGCCTCCGTTGAGCGCCCGGACCAGATCGAGCACTCGGGTGTGACGCTGCCTCCTCCCGTGGCCGCGCCCCCCCGCGCGACCTCCCAGAAGAGGTCGCCAGCGCCTTCGGCCACCGGTTCTCCGGTGGGTCGCGCCTCCACTGCGCCCGCACAGCCCGCGCCTGGCTACATCCCGCCGCCCAGCGCTGAAGAGCTGGCGGAGATGGATGGCGCCGCGGACAAGACGCAGATTGTCGACTCCACGCACACGTTCCGCGCCCCGGAGACGCGGATCGCGGACAGCAGCGTCGTCGTGGACGACAGCATCACCGGCCGTTCGGAGAACCCCATCGACCGGGCCGGGCACCACACGAGCGCGTCTCCCTACGCCCAGGACGAAGGAAGAGGCGGCAAGGGCAAGAGCGGTCCCAAGTCCCAGGTCATCATCGGGGACGAGGGCGGAGAAGCCTACGCGGGGGCGACCATGATTGGTCCGGCTCCGACGGCGCCGCCTTCGCGCTCCCGCGGTGGCTCGGCGGCTCCCGTGCTGGATCCCGAGGAAGAGGAGACCACGGGCAACATCACCGTCCCGGTGGGCTCCCGCCACAACGGCCTGCGCGCTCAGGCGGCCGAGGAAGACCCGGACGGCGCCTACGACGACCAGGGCGACGAGTACGAGGGTGACGGCCAGGAGGACTACGGCGACGAAGGGCAGGACTCGGAAGAGCCGCCCTACGACGATGAGGCCGACGGTCCGGCGACCATCCCCCAGAAGGCTTCCAAGATGGCGAAGCCGGCCCCGGCCGCCAAGGTCCAGAAGGCCAAGGCGCCCGCTGGACCGAAGAAGCCTCTGCCCAAGCCCGCCATCATCGGCATGGCCGCGGGCGCGGCCCTGCTGCTCCTGGTCGCGGTGATTTTCGTGGTCCGCGGCTCGTCCACGGGCTCCGTGAACTTCGTCGCGCCCGTGGGTGCCACCGTCCTCGTGGACGGTGAGGCCGTGAACGCCAACCAGGTCATTGAGCTGTCCGCGGGCATCCACAACGTGACCGCCTCGGCTCCGGGCTATCAGCCCGTGACGCAGCAGATCGAGGTCACCGCCGGACAGGCGGCGGCCCCCATCCTCCTCAGCCTGAAGGCGGCGGATGCTCCGACTCCGAAGCCTCCAGAACCCAAGCCTCCAGAGATCAAGGATCCGCCGCCTGCTACGCCGCCGGTGGTGGTGGACAATACGCCGCCCACGACGCCGGAGACGCCCCCGGAGAAGCCCGTCGAGCCTCCCGCGCCGAAGACGTTCACCGCCCTGTTCGAAGGGCAGGAGGGCGCGGAGATCACCGTCGACGGCAAGTCGCTGGGCAAGCTGCCCGGCGCGAAGCTCGGCGACCTGGAGATGGGCAAGAAGTACACGTTCACGGCGAAGCGCGCGGGCTTCAAGCCGTTCTCCGGCGACTTCACGTCCAGCGGGGACACCGAGGTGCGCGTCGCCGTGGACATGGTGGAGGAAGCGCCACCGCCCGAGCCCAAGCCGAAGCCCCCGCCTCCGGAGCCGAAGCCCAAGCCTCCTCCTGTGGCCGTGACGCCGACCCCGAAGCCTCCTCCGGAGCCGAAGCCGAAGCCCGCCGCTGCCGCGATGGGCAAGTTCGCCTGCAGCACGTCGCCGACGGGCGCTCAAATCTGGGTGGATGGGAAGAACACGGGTCGCTTGAGCCCCGTGACGCTGGGCAATCCGCTTTCACTGCCGGTGGGCAAGCACAAGGTCGTCTTCAAGCTCAACGGCAAGTCGACCAAGCCCCAGGTGGTGGTCGTCGAGGCGGAGGGCGTGGCCAAGCTCATCAACGTCCCGGTGAATTGAACGGACGCACTGCGCCATGGGGCATCTTGTGCCCCTGGCGATTGTTGAGCAGGGATGTCAGGGGGCAGGCTATGACGCCTCGCCCACGACGCTCCTTACGTTGAGGTGATGTGTTCATGAGCACGACGTCCACTCGAGGCAAGCCCGACGCTGGCCCCGCGCAGCAGCCTTTCACCTATCCTCTTCGCCAGGAGTTCGTGGAGCCCGACTGGCGGCGCATCCCGGGCTACAAGGACGTCACCGCGGCGGAGTGGGAGAGCTCGGTGTGGCAGCGCAAGCACACCGTGAAGAACCTGCGCGAGCTGCGGGCGACGCTCGGGGCGCTGCTGCCGGACGACCTGTCCGCGAGCATGGAGTTGGACCAGAAGGAGCGGGCGACGATGTCCATCCTCGTCCCGCCCCAGATGCTCAACACCATGAACCTGGAGGACCTGTGGAACGACCCGGTCCGCAAGTACATGTTGCCGGCGCTCGCCGACCGCCGCACGGACTGGGCCAACCACCCGCGCGCCAGCCGTGACAGCCTCCACGAGGCGGACATGTGGGTCGTCGAGGGCCTGACGCACCGCTATCCGACGAAGGTGCTGGCGGAGATGCTGCCCACGTGCCCGCAGTACCGCGGCCACTGCACGCGCATGGACCTGGTGGGCAACGACGTCCCGCAGGTGTCCAAGCACAAGTTCGCGACGGGGCAGAAGGAGCGCTACGAGCAGATGCTGGACTATCTGCGCCGCACGCCCACCGTGCGCGACGTGGTGGTGTCCGGCGGCGACATCGCGAACCTGCCCATCCAGGCGCTGGAGCCGTTCGTCAGCGCGCTGATGGACATCCCGAACATCCGCGACATCCGCCTGGCGTCCAAGGGCCTCATGGCGCTGCCGCAGCACTTCCTCCAGGACAACGTCCTGGCCGGCCTGGACCGGTTGGCGAAGAAGGCCGTGGAGCGCGGCGTGGACCTGGCGATGCACACGCACGTGAACCACGCGCAGCAGCTCACGCCGCTGGTGGGCAAGGCGGTGCGCAAGCTGCTCGACATGGGCTTCCGCGACGTGCGCAACCAGGGCGTGCTCTTGCGCGGCGTGAACGACAGCCCGAAGGCGCTGCTGGACCTGTGCTTCACGCTGCTCGACCACGCGAAGATCCTGCCGTACTACTTCTACATGTGCGACATGATCCCCAACAGCGAGCACTGGCGGCTGTCGGTGGCGCAGGCGCAGAAGCTCCAGCACGACATCATGGGCTACATGCCGGGCTTCGCCACGCCGCGCATCGTCTGTGACGTGCCGTTCGTGGGGAAGCGGTGGATTCACCAGGTGGCGGAGTATGACCGCGAGCGCGGCATCTCCTACTGGACCAAGAACTACCGCACCAGCGTGGAAGCGAACGACGCCGACGCACTTGATCGGAAGTACGAGTACTTCGATCCCATCGACACGCTGCCGGAGTCCGGCCAGGCGTGGTGGCGGGATCAGCCCAAGGCGGCGTAATGGATTCCTCCGTGGGCGCCATCGCGCCCCAGTCGTCCCCCCGTCCCTCGCTCAGTGCCGAGGGGCGGGCCCGGTTGTTTCCCTCCGTGATCGACGCGGAGTGGACGGACTGGCGCTGGCAGCAGCGTCACTCGGTGCGCAACCTGGAGCAACTGGAGCGCTACGTGCGCCTGACCCCGGATGAGCGCGCCGGGGTGCAGGAGACGTCCTCGCTGTTCCGGATGGGCATCAGCCCTTACTACCTGTCCCTCATCGATCCGGAGCACGCGTTGTGCCCCGTGCGCATGCAGTCCATTCCGGTGCGCGCGGAGGCCCGGGTGCGGCCCGGGGAGCTGGAGGATCCGCTCGGCGAGGACAAGACGCGCCCGGAGGAGTGCATCGTCCACAAGTATCCGGACCGGGTGCTGTTCCTGGCCCTGGATACGTGTTCGGTCTACTGCCGTCACTGCACGCGGCGGCGCATCACCAAGGGCGGTGAGGCGGAGCTCACCAAGGACCAGATGCGCCGGGGCATCGACTACGTGCGCAACCACCCCGAGGTGCGCGACGTGCTCATCTCCGGGGGCGACCCGTTCCTGCTGAGCGAGGAGCGGCTGGAGTCGCTGCTCGCGCCGCTGAGCGAGATTCCGCACGTGGAGATGATCCGCATCGGGACGCGGGTGCCGGTGGTGCTGCCCATGCGTGTCACGGACTCGCTGGCGCGCCTGCTGCGCCGCTACGCGCCCGTCTACGTCATCACCCACTTCAACCACCCCAAGGAAGTGACGCCGGAAGCGCGCGAGGCGTGCGAGCGGCTGGTGGACCATGGCGTGCCGGTGGAGAACCAGGCGGTGCTGATGCGTCAGCTCAACTCGGATGCGCGCATCATCAAGGAGCTGTCGCACGTGCTCCTGCGCAGCCGCGTGCGCCCGTACTACCTGCACCAGATGGACGTCGCGGAAGGCTGCGAGCACCTGCGCACGCCCATCGCCAAGGGGCTGGAGATCCTCCAGCAGCTTCGCGGGCACACCAGCGGGCTCGCGGTGCCGCACCTCGCGGTGGACCTGCCGGGTGGGGGAGGGAAGGTCACCCTCCAGCCCGACTACGTCATCGAGCGCGGCGAGCGGGAGACCCTGTTCCGCAATTACAAGGGCCAGACCTACGCGTACCCGGAGCCGGAGGAGACCGACTGCTCCTGCCCGTACGACGAGGTGTGGCAGGCGCGGTCGCGGGGGCTGGGCTTCCGAGGCCGCTGAGGGCCCCGGAGGATGCCGGGCGCCGCGGGGCTACTTGCGGCGCTTGGAGGCCTTCCGGCTCATGCCCTTCGCCGTGCCGGCGCTGTCGCCAATCTCCACGGTCGGCGCACCCGCTGTGCTGTCCAGGCTGCCGTCGACGTCGACGGAGGGCTCCGCGCCGTCCGCGGACTCCATCTCCACGGGGTCCGAGTCGCTGAAGCCCTGCTGGATGTGGACCTCGCCGTCGCCCTTGCGCTTTTTCGCCTCGGCTTCCTTCTCGGCCTTGGCCTTGTCGTCGAGCCGCTTGGCCTCGTTGGCGACGCGCTGATTGTCCTCGGGTTTCATCCGGGCCGTGAAGCTGGCGAACTCCTTCGCGGAGACGCCGTGCTTCTCCATGACCTTGGCGGATTCCTTCTGCTGGTCGCGGATGGCCTGGCCTCGCTCGGCGTTGCTCATCTCCGAGGGCTTCCGGTTGCCGTGCTCCTCGTTCACCTTCGCCTGGGCCGCGAACTCATCGCGCTGGATGGCCGCCACCTTCTCCGGCGTCAGGCCTTCCTCCTCCGCGAGGGCAGGGGGCGCCAGGACGAGCGACGAGGCAGCGAGCATCAACGAGAGACGGGTGGTCATGGGGAAGCTCCTCAATCCGACCCATCATAGGCACGGAGTCAGAGCCAGCGCATGGCCGGTTCTTCAGGGCGCCTGACACCGCGTGCAGCCGTCGTTCGCGCCCGCGCACTGCTCGCGGGCCCTGGCGCAGCGCGGCGGGAGGTCGTCCCGGTCCCCCTGTTGCTCCACGAGGCCGCAGAGCTCCTTCGCCGTGGCGCACGTCCGTGTGGAGACGTCGCACTGCTCGGCGCAGGTCAGGTCGTCACCCTGCTCGCGGGCGCGGAGCTCGTCGAGGCGTGCCTCGATGCCGTCGATGGTCGCGTCGTCGTCTCCGGCCACCCGGGTGTCCACGTGCTTCGCGCAGCCTGCCAGCGCGATTCCCGCGATGAGGAGGGCCAGCCATGACCGGATCGCTCGCATGGGCCTACCCATACGCGCCCGCTCGTGGCTGCGTCCAGTCAGCGGCGTTCCGGGGAGCGCATGCGGCGCTCGGGGCGGGGCTCCGGTTCAGGGGGACGGCTCCAGTAGAGCCAGGCCGTCAGGGCCAGGAGCGCGGCCACGGCCAGCCTCCTCAGCCATTCCTCCCGCGCTCGTCCGGGCGAGTTCGCGTCGGCCTGGGCGGCCTTGTCCAACGCGGCTTCCACTTCCGGCCCCAGGGCATGCATCCGCCTGCACAGCCAGGCCACGGGCGCGAGCGGCACCGGCACGGGCGCGGTGTCCTTCTCCACGGCCATGGCCAGCATGCGCTCCCAGGCGGTGGCTTCCTCCGGGCTCTCCGGGGACCTCGCGGGCTGGCCCAGTTGACGGGCCAGGGCCACCGCCGAGCGGAGCAGCAGCACCGAGAAGGCGTCGCTTGAAATCCCGTACCAGGCCGCGCACTCCGCCTGGGGGCGGCGCTCCACGAGCCGGCGGACCAACACGGCGGCCGTGCGGGGCTCCAGCGCGCGGAGGGCCTCGGAGAGGGCCTCGGGGGACAGGCGGGCGACGTCGGGGACGGAGGCAGTCACTGGGCCCCATTCTGCGGCATCCGCCTGGGGTTTTCGCGGGCTCCTACCGGGGAGAGGTCCTGGCGCCCGGCCGATTTCTTGAGGCGGATCGCTCCGCCCCTAGACTGTTGGACCATGTTGCAACGTGTGGCACTGCTGCTGCTCCTGCTCGCGTCATCGCGGGCGTTCGCCGTGGAGACGATGCGCATTGCCATGGACGACCCCGGCGACGAGGTCCGCGTGAGCGGCCGGGGCCTGGGCTTCGGCCCGGATGCCGAGGACGGCACCTTCGTCTCCGTCACCGCGGGCCAGGCCACCGTGCGCCGCCGCAACGGCAAGCTGGAGGTCAACGGGGCTCCCGTCATCGGGGACGCCATCCGCTTCCGTGGCGGCCTGGAGGCCACCGACGCGGGCGGTCCCGGCAACGAACCCCTGAAGGCGGGCAGTGCGCAGGTTCGCGGCGACGTCGTCGTGCGCGTCTTCAAGAACAGCCTCCAGCTCATCAACGTCATCCCCCTGGAGGACTACCTCGCGGCGGTGCTCGGCAGCGAGATGCCCGTGTCCTTCCCCCTGGAGGCGCTCAAGGCCCAGGCCGTGGCCGCGCGGACGTACGCGCTGCAGAAGAAGCTGGACGCGTATGGCGCCGCCTTCCACATGGGCAGCAGCGTGCTCCACCAAGTGTATGGCGGCGTGAACCGCGAGGACGCCAAGACTCGCGCCGCCGTGGAGGCCACCCGGGGTGAGGTGCTCACGTACGACCTGGCCCCCATCGAGGCGTACTTCCATGCCTCCTGCGGCGGGCGCACCGAGTCCGGGCAGGACGCCCTCCAGCGGAACCTGCCGTACCTGCAGCCCGTTGACTGCCCCTGCGGCAAGCTGCCCGCCAGCCGCTGGACCGCGACCCTCTCCGAGGCGGAGCTGCGCGGCGCGCTGAAGGCCACACCGGGCGGCATGCGCGTCACCGGCCGCACGCCCACGCACCGGGTGACCCGCGTGACGATGTCGGATGGCACCGCGGTGGACGGCGTGTCGTTCCGCCGCAAGCTGGGCTACACGCGTCTCAAGAGCCTGGACTTCGACGTGGAAGCCTCCGGCAAGAACTACGTGTTCACCGGACGTGGCTTCGGCCACGGGGCGGGGCTGTGCCAGTGGGGCGCCAAGGCCCTCGCCGACCAGGGCAAGGCGTACCGGGAAATCCTTTCCCACTACTACCCGGGCGCCGAGTTCCAGCAGCTCTACTGACGCCCTCGCCGGTTCCGTGAGGGCGCGGGGGCTGCTACAAGCGCCAACCCCGTGTCGTCCCTCCTCTCCGACTACGATTTCGAGCTCCCCGAGGCGCAGATCGCCCAGGCCCCGCTGCCCAACAGGGACGCGTCGCGCCTGATGGTCGTCAGCCGCGCCACCGGTGCATGGAGCCACCAGCACTTCACCGACCTCGCGGACCTGCTGCGTGAAGGTGACCTGCTCGTCCTCAACGACGCGCGCGTCATCCCGGCGCGCCTGCTGGGCCAGAAGAGCGGCACCGGCGGCCGCGTGGAGCTGCTGGTCGTCCGCCCCGCCGCCACGGCCACGCTCACCTCCGCCGCGCTTGGTGGGGCTCCCGAGTCGCTCGAGTGGGTCTGCCTGGGCCAGGCGTCCAAGGGGCTCAAGCCCGGCCAGTCCATCACCTTCGCCGGGGGCCTGTCCGCCGAAGTCCTGGAGGCCCTGGGGGGAGGGGAGTACCGGGTGCGCTTCCATGCGGCGCCGGGTGCTTCGCTCGCCAGCCTCCTGGACGCGGCGGGCCGGCTGCCCCTGCCTCCGTACATCACCCGTGAGCCCGAGGCCGCGGACGCCGAGCGCTACCAGACCGTGTACGCCCGCGCGTCCGGCGCCGTGGCCGCGCCCACCGCCGGCCTGCACTTCACCGAGGACGTCTTCGCGAAGCTCGCGGCGAAGGGCGTGCGGCGCGCGGAGGTGACGCTCGACGTGGGGCCCGGCACCTTCCTCCCCGTGCGCGAGGAGGTGCTGGACAAGCACCACATGCACCCGGAGCGCTTCACCGTGCCGGAGGCCACCGCCGCCGCCGTGAACGCCGCGAAGGCGGAGGGGCGCCGCGTGGTCGCCGTGGGCACCACCGTGGTGCGCACGCTGGAGTCCGCCACCGACCCGGACACGGGCAGGCTGCGCGTGGGCCCCGGCGAGACGGCGATGTTCATCCGGCCGGGCTATGCCTTCCGCCAGGTGGACGTGCTCCTCACGAACTTCCACCTGCCGCGCTCCACGCTGGTGATGCTGGTGAGCGCGCTCCTGGGCCGGGAGCGCACGCTCGCCGCGTACCAGGAGGCCGTGCGCGCGGGCTACCGGTTCTTCAGTTACGGCGATGCCATGTTGGTGAAGGAGTGAGTGCCGTGGTCGACGAGCAGCGCAAGGAGAAGGGCGATACCCGCGTGCCCCCGGGGCTGGTGCGCTTCGAGCTGTTGCACGAGGACGCCAGCGGCACCAAGGCGCGCCGCGGCCGGCTGAACACGCCGCATGGCCCCATTGAAACGCCCATCTTCATGCCCGTGGGCACCGTGGGCAGCGTCAAGGGCGTGGGCCCGGACGACCTGAAGACCCTGGATGCGCAGATCATCCTGGGCAACACCTACCACCTGATGCTCCGCCCCGGAGAGCCGCTCGTCGGGGAGATGGGCGGCCTGCACCGCTTCATCTCCTGGGACCGGCCCATGCTCACCGACAGCGGCGGCTTCCAGGTGTTCAGCCTGTCGGAGAAGCGCAAAATCACCGAGGAGGGCGCCGCCTTCCAGTCGCACCTGGACGGCTCGCGGCACTTCCTGTCGCCGGAGCGCTCCATCGAAATCCAGGAGACGCTGGGCGCGGACGTCATCATGGCGTTCGACGAGTGCCCCCCGTCCACCGAGGACCGGGCCTACCTGGAGAAGTCCCTGGCGCGCACCACGCGCTGGCTGCACCGGTGCGTGAAGGCGTGGGGCCGCGAGCGCTCGTCGCTGTTCGGCATCGTACAGGGCGGCCTCCATGAAGACCTGCGCAAGCGCCACGCGGAGGAGATCTGCGCGGTGGACCTGCCCGGCTACGCCCTGGGGGGCTACTCCGTGGGCGAGGCGCCGGAAGCCATGCACGCGGGCGTGGCCTACTCGGCGCCGCTGCTGCCCCGGGACAAGCCGCGCTACCTGATGGGCGTGGGCACGCCGCTGGACCTGGTGACGTGCGTGGAGCACGGCGTGGACATGTTCGACTGCGTGCTGCCTACACGGTGCGCTCGCAACGGCCTGCTCTTCACCTCGGAGGGCAAGCTGGTCATCCGCAACGCGGCCTATGCCAAGGACCCCCGGCCGGTGGACCCGGCGTGCTCCTGCTACACCTGCCGCACGTTCAGCCGGTCCTACCTGCGGCACCTGTTCGCGGCGGGAGAAATCCTGGCGATGCGGCTCAACACCCTGCACAACCTTCACTACTTCCTGGACCTGATGGCCCAGGTGCGCCGCGCCATCGCGGAGGACCGCTTCGCCACGTTCGCCCGGGACTTCCGGGCCAAGGCCGTGGCGCAGGAGGCCGAACGCAAAGGTGGTCGGTGAGCGGGCAAAGGGATTGCCGCGCTTCCGGCGTTCACTTGCTCACATGGGGCGCCCTTGCTAAGAGGCCACCCTTTCGGATGTTTTGACCCCACCCGTACGCCGGGTCGGGGCCGGTTTCCCGAGTCCTCCCTTCCAAACGACGAGGCAGTTCGTGGCTGACAGTTTCCTGATTCTCGCGCAGGCCGGGGCCGGTTCCCCCCTGGGGACCTTCGGCTTCCTCGCCGTGCTGGTGGCCATCATGTACTTCGTGATGATCCGCCCCCAGCAGAAGCAGCTCAAGGAGCACCGCAACCTGCTCGCGGGGCTGAAGAAGGGGGATGACGTCGTGACGTCCGGCGGCATCCTTGGACGCATCCACCAGGTGGACGACTCCACCGTGACGCTGGAGATCGCCAGCGGAGTGCGCGTGCGCGTGCTCAAGACGGCTGTCAGTGCGAAGGGAACCGTTCCGGTGGCGGGCGCCCCGGCGGCTGCCCCCGCTGAGAAGAAGGAGGAGAAGTAATGGACCGCGGCTGGTGGTGGAAGTTCGGAATGATCGTCGCGGTGACGCTGGGAACGATCTGGTTCCTCGTCCCGACGTACTACTCGCTGGTGGTCCTGGACCGCAACGAGCGCAACAACATCGCCGTGCTGGAGCAGCGGCTGCCCGCGTGGGCGCCCCCCGCGAAGTACCGCCTCAACCTGGGGCTGGACCTGCAGGGCGGCATCCACATGGTGATGCGGGTGGACACCAAGACGGCCCTGCAGAAGCGCACCGAGCGCCGCGGGACGCAGATCGCCACCTACGTCAACGACAAGAAGCTGGGTGAGGTGACGGCGGACACGGACCCGGAGCGGCTGCAGCTGGTGCTGACCGCGAAGGACCCGGGCACCATGGACGCCATCCAGAAGGAAGTGCTCGCCACCTTCACCGACTTCACCGTGGAGTCCCGCAACGGCGGCACGCTGGTGCTCAAGCCGGACGAGGGCCAGGTGAACCGCTTCCGCGACGAGGCCGTGGACCAGGCGATGCTCGTCATCCGCCGCCGCATCGACAAGTGGGGCGTGGCGGAAGTGGACGTGCGCAAGCTGGGCACGGACTCCATCCAGATTTCGCTGCCCGGCCGCAGCAACCCGGAGCAGGCCAAGGAACTGGTGGGCACCACCGCGCAGCTGGAGTTCCGGATGGTGGACGACACCAACCCCCAGGTGTTCGCGCAGATGTACCAGCAGAACCCGCCCCCCGCGGAGAGCAAGATCACCCTGGTGGAGGACGAGGGCTTCCCGCAGCTGTCCTCGCCCAACCGCGAGGCCCTGCTGGCGTACGCGAAGGACAAGACGCCGGAGGGCCGCGACGTCGTCACCGAGTGCGTGGCGAACCCGGTGAAGAAGAACGACTGCATCGCGTACCGCAGCTACCTGCTGGACAAGAACGTTCCGCTCACCGGTGAGAGCCTGGCGGGCGCGGACGCGTCCGTCAGCCAGATGAACGAGCCGGAGGTGAACATCGCGTTCGACCCGGCCGGTTCGCGCGAGTTCGAGAAGCTGACCGAGGCCGCCGTGGGCCGCCGGATGGCCATCGTGCTGGACGACAACGTGCACACCGCCCCGCGCATCAACGAGAAGATCGGTGGCGGCCGCGCGCGCATCACCATGGGCCGCGCCAGCGGGCGCAGCTTCGAGGAGTGGCTGGGCGAGGCGCAGACGCTGGCGCTGGTGCTCAAGGCCGGTGCGCTGCCCGCGCCGGTGACGGTGGGCGAAATCCGTCAGGTGGGCGCGACGCTGGGGGACGAGCTCATCAAGAAGGGCAGCCTGGCCGCGCTGGTGGGCCTGGCGCTCGTCGTCGTCTTCATGGCGGTCTACTACCGCAAGTCCGGCCTCATCGCGGACGTGGCGCTGCTGCTCAACGGCCTGCTCATCCTGGCCGGCCTGGCGTTCTTCAACGCCACGCTGACGCTGCCGGGCATCGCGGGCTTCGTGCTCACGCTGGGCATCGCGGTGGACGCGAACGTGCTCATCAACGAGCGCATCCGCGAGGAGTTGTCCCACGGCAAGTCCGCGCGCGCGGCGGTGGACCAGGGCTACGACCGCGCCTTCTGGACCATCTTCGACGCGCACGTGACGACGCTCATCGCGGGCTTCATCCTGTTCTTCACCGGTACGGGCCCGATCCGCGGCTTCGCCACCACGCTCATCGTAGGCCTGCTGGCGTCGCTGTTCACGTCCATCGTCGTGACGCGCGTCATCACGACCTACTTCGTCCACGGCCGTAACGCGCAGTCGGTGTCCGTCTAACCGGCCCCCACAGGCGCCACGGGAAATCCGCCATGCAGATTCTCAAGCACAAGACGAACATCGACTTCATCGGCAAGCGCAAGCCGGCGCTCTTCATCTCCACCCTCATCAACCTGGCCATCATCGTCGGCATCGCCGCGGTGGGGTTCAACTTCGGCGTGGACTTCGCCGGCGGCACGGTGGTGGAGCTGAAGTACAACACTGCCACCACCGCAGCGCAGGTCCGGGAGAAGGCCCAGGCCGGCGGTCTGCACGACGTCAGCGTGCAGGGCATCGGCTCCGCGGATGAGAACTCCTTCCTCCTGCGCATGGGCGGCGTCACGCAGCTCACCGAGGAGAACGCCGAGCGCGCGAAGACGGCCATCCAGGGCCTGGGCGAGACGCGCAACGTCTACGCCGACATGGCCAACGGCATCGTGAACTTCCGCTCCTCGCAGCCCCTGTCCGTGGAGGCGGTGAAGAAGGCCGTGCAGGACGGCGCGGGCATTGGCGTGCAGGAGGTGCGCGACCTGGGCGCGAACCAGGGCGGCACCGGCTATGACTACCAGGTCGTCGCGAGCGGCATGGCGGACAAGGTGTTCACCGCGCTGAGCGCGGGCCTGGACAAGCCGAACTTCGAGCAGCGCCGCGTCGACTACGTGGGTCCGCAGGTGGGCAAGCAGCTGCGCAACCGCGGCATCATGGCGCTGGTGTACTCGATGGTCGCCATCCTCATCTACGTGGCGTTCCGCTTCGACTTCAAGTTCGGCCCGGGCGCGCTGCTGGCCATGCTCCACGACGTGGTGATGGTGGCGGGCTACTACCTGGTGAGCCGGCGCGAGTTCAACCTCACGTCCATCGCCGCGCTGCTCACCATCGTGGGCTACTCGGTGAACGACACCATCGTCATCTACGACCGCATCCGTGAGGACATGGTGAAGTACAAGGGCAAGCCGCTGCCGGAGATCATCAACATCGCCGTCAACGACACGCTGGGCCGCACCATCCTCACGTCCGGCGTGACGGCGCTGTCGCTCATCGGTCTGCTCATCTTCGGCGTGGGCGAAATCTTCGACTTCGCCATGGCGATGCTGGTGGGCATCCTCGTGGGCACCTACTCGTCCGTGTACATCGCCAGCCCGCTGGTCATCTGGCTGGACGAGCGCGCGCACGCCCGCGAGGGCCACTCCGGTGGCTCCAAGCAGGAGCCGAAGACGGCCTGAGCTGTCTGACGTCTTGATGCGACGAGGGCCCTCCTTCCCATGTGGAAGCGAGGGCCCTTCGCTTTTCAGAAGCGCGCGCCCAGCGTCAGCGACGCGTCCCTCGCGGCACCGCGCACTCGCCGTGCAGGTTGGGGGCAGGAAGGCAGGCGAGCGCGCGTCTGAACAGACGTGCAGGAGGGTGGTGTGAGTGGACGGGTTGGACTGCCTTGGTCGGACGTCTGAGGTACTGTCCTTCGCCATGCGGTGGTTGCTTCCAGATGTCGTCGAGCAGGAGGTCGGTTCGCTCGCGGGTGAACTGTCGCTGCACCCGTTGGCGGCGAGGGTGTTGCTCCACCGGGGCTACCGCACGCCGGAGGCGGCGTCGGCCTTCCTGTCGGACCGGCTGGCGGACCTGCCGGACCCGTTCCGGATGAAGGGCATGGGCCCCGCGGTGGAGCGCGTGCTGCGCGCGGTGCGGCTCAAGGAGAAGGTGACGCTCTACGGGGACTACGACGTGGACGGCGTGTCCTCCACGTCGCTCATGTACCTGTTCCTCAAGGAGCTGGGCGCCACGCCCTCCACGTACATCCCGCACCGGTTGGACGAGGGCTATGGCCTCAACCTGGGCGCGGTGGAGCGCATCGCGCAGGACGGCACGCGCCTGCTGGTGACGTTGGACTGCGGCATCACCTCCGTGGCGGAGATTGCCCGCGCGAAGGAGCTGGGCCTGGAGGTCGTGGTGGTGGACCACCACACGGTGCCGCCCACGCTGCCGCCCGCCACCGCGGTGCTCAACCCGCACCAGCCCGGCTGCGAGTACCCCACCAAGGTGCTGTGCGCCGCGGGCGTGGCCTTCAACCTCTGCATGGGCCTGCGCAAGCGGCTGCGCGACGACGGCTTCTTCGCCACGCGCAAGGAGCCCAACCTCAAGGCGCTGATGGACCTGGTGGCGCTGGCCACCGTGGCGGACGTGGTGCCGCTCACCGGCGCCAACCGCATCCTCGTGGCGCACGGCCTCCAGGAGCTGTCCCAGGGCCGCCGTCCCGGCATCCGCGCGCTGAAGGAGGTGGCTGGCCTGGAGCCGGACGCCACTGTCACCGCGGGGCAGGTGGGCTTCCGCCTGGGGCCCCGCATCAACGCCGCGGGGCGCCTGCATGACGCGTCGCTGGGCCTGCAGCTGCTCTGCGCGGACTCCGTGGAGACGGCGCGCTCGCTGGCGCAGGTGTTGGATCGCGCGAACGCGGAGCGGCAGGGCATTGAGAGCGGCATCCTCACGCAGGCGCTGGCGCAGGCGGAGGAGCACAAGGACTCGCGCGGGCTGGTGCTCTACGACGAGGGCTGGCACCCGGGCGTCATCGGCATCGTGGCGTCGCGCGTGGTGGAGCGCTACCACCGGCCCACGGTGATGGTGGGCGTGAAGGACGGGGTGGGGAAGGGCTCGGCGCGCAGCATCGAGGCGTTCCACCTGTACGACGCGCTCACCGGGTGCTCGGACCTGCTCATGCGCTACGGCGGGCACAAGCACGCCGCCGGCCTCACCATCGACGCGAAGCAGCTGCCCGCATTCCGCGAGGCCTTCGCGAAGATTGCCCTCCAGCGGCTGACGCCGGAGGACATGATTCCTCGCTGCCGCGTGGACGCGGTGGTGAACCCTCGCGACCTGGACGCGACGGCCGTGGAGTCGCTGCAGAAGCTGGGGCCCTTCGGTCAGGGCAACCCGGAGCCGGTGCTGGTGCTGCGCGGCCAGCAGGCCCGGCCTCGCGTGCTGCCCGCGAAGTCCGGGGTGCCTGGCGCGGGGCACCTGAAGCTGGCGCTCGTGGACGCTCCGGAGCTGGATGCCATTGGCTTCGGCATGGCGGACCGCGTGTCGCTGGTGGAGGGACCGGTGGACCTGGCCTTCCAGGCCGGCTTCGACACCTTCCGTGGCCAGCGCAAGCTGTCCCTGCGCCTCAAGGACGTGCGTCAGGCCGCCTGACTCAAGTCCGAGGTTCCTGCCCGCGCTACGCGAGCCCCCAGCGCACCCGGCCCGGCGACATCAGCGCGCCGGCCCGCGCCAGCTCGTTGAGGCGGAAGCGCTCCGCCTGCCGCTCGAAGGCGGTGCGGCAGCCCTCCGAGCAGAAGAAGTACCGGCGCTTCTTGTACTCCGACGAGGGATGGCCCTCCGGCGCCTCCAGGTGCCTGCCGCACACCGGATCCCAGTGCCGGGTGTTGCCCTGCCCGTGTTCCTGTTCGCCGTTCATCTTCCACCTCCAGCCCGACGCCCCTGACTCCCCCAACCGGCGCGAATGTAAGCAGGGGGCATGCCAGGGGTCCATCTCCTTGGAATACCAAGCAGGGGGCCGTGCCCGCGGGCGCGAGGGAGGGGAAAAAGTTCAGCCCCCGCCACCGCTTCCCGGGTGGGAAGGGAGCGGGGGCCGAAGGACCCAAAACGGGGCGGTGCTTCAGAAGCCGACGCCGGCGCTGCCACCCAGGAAGAAGTCGTTGGCGTAGCCGCGCCGCAGGCCCATGGCCTCGATGCGGAAGGTGAGGTGCAGCGTGCGCGACAGGGCGGGCCGGCCGCGGATGCCCAGGCCGTATTGGACGACGGGCTTGAGGCCGTTCACCTGGGTCTCTTCCTCGCCCACGGTGATGCCGGTGTTCTGGTACGCGAGTCCACCACCGGCCTGAAGGTACAGACCGAAGGGCGAGTCGCCGAATTGGAACAACCAGGCGGGTGCGAGCGTGAAGTAGTGAAGCCGCGTGTCCCCCTTGATGAATTCCGTGCCGTCACTGAGGCTGCCGTAGAGCCAGCGCAGGTCCGCGAAGAGGGCCTCGCGCAGGGTCGCGTTCTCCGTGAAGAAGTTGCGGCCGAACTCCCAGGTGGCGCGCACGCCCAGGCCGGGCTTGTTGTCGGAGAAGTCGCCTCGGGCGCTGTCCACCATCAACAGACCGGCCACCAGCTCCACCGCGACGCCCAGGTTGGGGTCGTCCAGGCGGGACATGCCGCGGAAGCCGTCGTCGTTGGTGGCCTCGGCGGCCTCGCGGAACTCGTCCGTTTCGTCCACCAGCCTGCGGCGGCGATCGTAGGCGTCGTCGTCGTCCTTCTGGGCCTTCTCCTGGGCGCGTTCGGCTTCCTGCTCCGGGTAGGCGTAGGGGTCGTCGTCATCCGCGCTCTGGGCGAACGCGACAGGGGTGAAGAGCAGGCTGCCGGCGAGGCAGGCCTTGAGCCAGGTGTTCAAGGGAGCGGGCCTCACTGGAAGATGCTGGGGCAGGTGGTGCCGCCCGCGGCGCTGGCCGGGCAGAGGTTGGCGCCGATGAGCAGCTCGCGCGGGATCTGCAGGTGGTCCATGAACTCGTTGCAGACGGCCTTGCGCAGATCCAGGTCGGAGATGTGCGAGATGATGGCGGCGGCGGGGACCGCCAGCGAGAACTGGGACTGATCCCCCAGCACCAGCTGCGTGTACTGGTAGATGCCCGGCTTCGCGGGGTCCGTGTCGTAGTACGCGGAGACGATGTCGCGCTGCAGCTGGGCCTCCTGGCCGGTGGAGCGGCCCGCCTGGTAGAGCGCGGTCGCCAGCAGCGTGCCCACCTGGTACTCGGCGCCGTCGGCGGAGAAGGTGCCCACGTCCTGCTGCTGCACGCGGGCGTACAGGAGCGCGCTCATGCAGCGGTCCCCTCGCGACAGATCTCTCGCGTCCGTCACCCCGGCGAAGGGGCCGCCGTCGAAGGAGGTCGACATGAAGCGCGGATCACACCCGCTGACGCTGCGGCAGGTGGCGCCGTAGGCGTGGTAGTCCGCCAGGCCCTCGTCGAAGGACTTGAGCACGTTGGCGCCCTGGCTGGGGTTCCCCGCGGACCAGTTGGACAACGCCACGGGCAGGGACTGCCCGGCGTACGCCAGCCGGTTGAACACCAGGTGCGAATACTCGTGCGCCATCACCGCCGCGTTGAGGGGCAGGGGCGCGCGCTGGATCTGATCGAACGGCAGCACCATGAAGGACTGGAGCACCGGGTAGAAGATGGCGTTGTCGCGCGCTGGCTCCTTGCTCACCTGCGCCTGGATGAACTCCGGGAAGTAGTAGAGCGTCGGCGTGGGCTCGAAGGAGACGACCTTCACGTTGGCGACGGTGCGGAAGTACTCGTTGGCGCGCTCGAGGTTGTAATACGAGGTCACCATGTTCCAGGAGTGGAAGTCCGCGGGCCAGAGGACGTCATCGCCCGTCTTCTCGTCCTTCTGGCTGATGTAGCTGGCCTTCACGTCGTGGCCGGACTTCTTGAGCAGCACCTCCGCGACGTTGTCCGCGGTGGCGTTCTGGAGCGCGGGGTCGTTCACGTCGATGACGATGCGCGCACCGCCCTGGAGGTCGCCGACGGTGCCCTTCAGGCCGACGACGTCCTCGATGGTGGTGAGTTCGACCTGCGTGGGGACGTACTGGCCATTGCTGGAGCGGGACAGGACGGAGACCTTGACGGGGGCCTCGCTGTCCGGCGCGCAGCCCGTGGCCAGGGCCAGCCCGACGGCGGCGGTGGTGACTGTTCGGAGCATGACGCCGTTTTACTCCGGACCGCTCAGAACGTGTATTCCCCTCCGAGTGTGAGCAGGCCGGAGGTGTCCGCGGGGAGGCCCACCGGCACGTCCCGCTGGAGGGCCACGGAGGCCCACAGCCGCACCGCGTCGCCCAGGCGGACCGTCCACCGGGTGGCCACCACGTGGGCCACGCCCTCACCCGGCACGTACCGGGTGAAGGCGTAGGACAGCTGGCCCCGGAGGGCGGGGGTGAGGCGCCAGGAGAGGGACGGCCTCAGGTCCCAGCGGACCGGGGCGGAGGGGAAGCCGGTGGTGGCGTTGACCTCGCCCAGGCGCCGCGCCACGGCCGCGCCCAGGTCGCGCAGCTGGCGGCGGCTCAGTCCCGCCAGGGCCTTGCGGGCGGCCACACGGCTTTCGAGCTGGGCCTCCAACTGGTCCGTCTCCGCGTCGGTGAACTGGCCCGCGGTGAGCGGGTCCTCGCTGTAGAAGGCAAACGCCCCTCGCAGCCCCAGCTCCCATTGGCCCTTCCAGAGGAGCCGCGCCCCCAGCGTGGGGCGGGCCGACCAGAGGATGTCCTCCTGGGCATAGCGCTCCGTTGCGGCGCCGTCGGAGACGGTGAGCAGCTGGCGGCGCAGCGGGTTGCGGCTGACGCCCACGCCCGCGTCCAGGCCGTACTCCCAGGTGCCGAAGCCCGCCGAGTCCCAGGCCGCTCCCAGCTGCACCGCCTGGCTGCCGGAGCCCGTCCGGGCGGTGAGTCCGGGGACGTTGAGGCGGGGGCGCTCCTGGGTCAGCTCCGTGTCCGAGGCCTTGGACAGGCCCAGGCTGACGACGCCGGACAGGAGCCAGTGTTCGCCCGCCAGGTGATCCATGCCCACGGAGAGCTGATGGGTGGCCGCGGTGCCGGATTCCGGACGCACGCCGGTGTAGCCCAGCGTGACGAAGGTCGCTTCCCCTACGCCCACGTCGCCCAAGAGGCTCCACAGGGCATAGCCGTGGCCGCCGCTCGCCTCGAGCGTGACGGAGCTGTCCGCCACTTCCGCCCCTGCGCTTCGTGCCCCCAACAGCGCGAGCAGCACCCACCCCGCGCGCATGCACGGGGGCATGCCCTTGGGCCGGCGGTGGGTGTCCAGGTCCCCCTGCATGGGGGCTTCAACCCGCGATTCAATTCCCGGTTGCGGGGACGTGCGCGCCTGCCTGCTCATGCGCCCGTCTTCCGAGGGAGATGACGGTGAAAACACGGGGGCTTTCGGGCCATGGATTCCTTGACGCGTCGTTTCCACGATCCGCTATGGTGCCCGGCCTTCCTTCCCGAACCAAACGCAGGCGGTCTCCATGGCGGTCCCGTTCATTTCAGAGGTCAAGCGTACCCACACGTGCGGTCAGCTCACGGCCGCGAACGTTGGCGAAGAAGTGGTCCTCTTCGGCTGGGTGCACAATCGCCGCGACCACGGTGGCGCGGTGTTCATCGACCTGCGGGACCGCGAAGGGCTCACCCAGGTGGTGTTCGAGCCGGACAGCAAGGAGGCACATGAGACGGCCGGCCACCTGCGCCTGGAGTACTGCGTCGGCATCAAGGGCAAGGTGCTGTCGCGCGGCAAGAACGTGAACCCGAAGATGAAGACGGGTGAGATCGAGGTGAAGGCCTCGGACCTGACCATCTTCAACCGCTCGGAGCCCACGCCGTTCCTCATCGAGGACAACGTGGAGACGTCCGAGGAGAAGCGCCTGGCGCACCGCTACCTGGACCTGCGCCGCGGGCCGCTCCAGAAGACGCTGATGACGCGCTCCAAGATGAACACGCTGGCGCGCTCGTACATGGCGGGCAACGGCTTCCTGGAGCTGGAGACGCCCTTCATGGGCAAGTACACGCCGGGCGGCGCTCGTAACTTCCTGGTCCCCAGCCGCCTGAACCCGGGCAAGTTCTACGCGCTGGCGGAGAGCCCGCAGCTGTACAAGCAGCTGTTCATGGTCGCGGGCTTCGACCGGTACTTCCAGATCGTGAAGTGCTTCCGCGACGAAGACCTGCGCGTGGACCGGCAGCCGGAGTTCACGCAGATCGACGTGGAGATGAGCTTCGTCACCCAGGACGACATCTTCACCATCATCGAGGGGCTGCTGAAGAAGCTGTGGGGCGAGGTGCTGGGCATCGACATCCCGACGCCCTTCATGCGCATGGACTTCTACGAGTCCATGGCGAAGTACGGCAACGACAAGCCGGACCTGCGCTTCGGGCTGGAGCACGTGGTGCTCACGGACGTCATCCGCGAGCACGGCGCGGCCGGCGGCGTGCCCATGATGTGGGACGCGGTGCAGGACAAGGGCATCGTCAAGGCGATGGTCGTCCCGGCGGAGAAGGCGCTGTCCCGCGCGGAGAGCGACAAGCTGGAGGACTTCGCGAAGCAGGCGGGCGCCAAGGGCCTGGCGCGCGCGAAGGTGGGCGAGGGCGGTGAGTGGACCCAGTCCCCGCTGTCCAAGACGATTACGCCGGCGCTGCGGCAGGCCATCAACCAGGCCGTGAACGCGAAGACGGGCGACCTCATCCTGTTCCAGTTCGGCCGCGAGTCGCTGGTGCACACGGTGATGGCGAACCTGCGCGTGCACGTGGCGAAGAAGCTGGGGCTCATCCCCGAGTACGGCAGCGGCGGCCAGTGGAAGTTCCTCTGGGTCGTGAACCCGCCCCTCTTCGAGTACGACGACGAGACGAACACCTGGGCGGCGGCGCACCACGCCTTCACCCGTCCGCACGACGAGGACGTGCAGTACCTGGGGACCGACCCGGGCCGCGTGAAGTGCCACCGCTACGACGTGGTGCTCAACGGCTTCGAGATTGGCGGCGGCTCCATCCGCCTGCATGACCCGAAGGTGCAGAGCGAGGTGTTCAAGGCGCTGGGCATCCAGGAGGAGGAGGCGCGCGTGAAGTTCGGCTTCCTGCTGGACGCGCTCAAGTTCGGCGCGCCCCCGCACGGCGGCATCGCGCTGGGCATGGACCGCCTGGTGATGCTGCTCACCGGCGCGGAGTCCCTGCGCGACGTGATTCCGTTCCCCAAGACGAAGACGGGCACGGACACGATGACGGGCGCTCCCGGCGACGTGGACGAGAAGCAGCTGCGCGAGCTGCACGTGCGCTCGGTGCCGCTGCCGCAGAAGTAGTCAGTCACGTCCCGCCGGGAGGTAGACACTCCCGGCGCGCTGCTTTCGTTGCTCGCCGCACCCCGGGCCGTTCGAAGGGCCCGGGGCAGTGGCTGGAAGCCGACGGACAGCCCCCCGGCACGGCTGGACATCCCGGTGGCCGTGGCCATTGGGGACCCGTGGCGTGCGAGGGGGAGGGCGCGATGCGGGGACGGGCGTTCGGGGCCTGGGTGCTGGCGTGGGCCCTGCTGTGCTCGGGGCCGTCCTTCGCGGCCGAGACGACGAAGATGCCCCCGGGCCTCACCGGTGGCTGGGGCGGGGCGCGCGGACTGCTCTACGAATTGGGTGTGGCGCTCCAGGTCCGCTACGTGACGGAGCTCGCCTTCAACGCACGCGGTGGCAAGGGCCATGCGCTGCGGCAGGCGGGCCAGCTCAACGTGGGGCTGGGCCTGGACATGGAGAAGCTGGCCGGGCTCAAGGGCGGCACCTTCCAGTTCACGTTCACGTACCGCAACGGCAACAACCTGAACGCGGACATGGAGCTGGGGAACCTCCAACTGGTGCAGGAGGTGTACGGGCGCGGCAACGTGGGGCGCCTCACGCAGCTCTGGTGGGATCAGCTCTTCTTCGGCGAACAGGTGCACCTGAAGCTGGGGCGCATGACGGTGGGCGAGGACACGGCGGACTTCCCCTGCGACTTCCAGAACCTGTCCTTCTGCGGCGCGCAGCCCGGCAACATCGTGGGCAACTACTGGTTCAACTGGCCGGTGAGCCAGTGGGCCACGCGGTTGCGCGTGGACCTGGCGAAGGTGGCGTACGTGCAGCTGGCCGCGTACGAGATGAACCCTCGCAACCTGGAGGAGGCCTTCTATCTGGGGCGCTTCAGCGGGGCGACGGGTGTGATGCTGCCCCTGGAGCTGGGCTGGAACCCGAAGTTCCGCGGCGACCGGCTGGAGGGGCTCTACAAGGTGGGCGTCTGGTACGACACGTCCAACGCGCCGGATGTGTTGCTGGCCGGCGTGGAGCGCGATGGGAGATACGGCATCTACTTCGTCGCGCGCCAGCAGCTCACGCACGTGGCGGGCGCGGAGAACAAGGCGCAGGGCCTGAACGTCTTCGTCCGCCTGACGCACACGGACCTGGACACCTCCACGCAGGACGGCCAGTACACGCTGGGCCTGGGCTACACGGGCGTGTTCGGCCGGGCGGATGACGACGTGGGCTTCGCGCTGGGCGCCACGCACACCAACGGGCGCTACGTCACCGCGCAGCGGCAGAAGCAGGCGCAGGACCCCGGCACGCCCATCCCTCGCACGGAGTACCTGACGGAGCTGTACTACAGCCTCCATGCGACGCCGTGGCTCGTGCTGCGGCCCAACTTCCAATACATCCGCCCCGGCGGTGACGAGGACGCGCGCAACATCATCGTCCTGGGCCTCAAGGGGGCGCTCACCCTGTAGGGCATGTGGGGAGAGGGCCCCCTTTCCGTGCCGCTTCGCGGGTGGCCTAGAGTGGGGCCATGGCCCTGTCACCCTCGTGGGATGCGTGGCTGTCGGAGAACCTGCTGCGGGGCGTGCCTGAGGAGGCGCTGGCCCGGGCACTGGTCGCCGGAGGGGTGGCTCCGGAGGAGGCTCGCTCGGAGGTGGTGTCGCTCCTGGACGTGCGCGCGTCGCTGCATGCGCAGTCCCGCCGGACGGTGGAGCGGCGGCGGGGGGTGTCCGCGGAGGAGTTCCAGGCCCGCTACTACCGCGCGCACCGGCCCGTCGTCCTGGAGGACTTCCTGGAGGGCTGGCCGCTGATGGAGCGCTGGCGGCCGGAAGCGCTGGCGCGGGACTACGGCGACGTGGAGGTGGAGGTCATGGCGGGCCGCGAAGCCCGCGTGGACCATGACGTGTCACCGGATGCGTGCCGCACGGTGATGCGCCTGGGCGACTTCCTCCGCCGGCTGGAGCACGGCGGGCCGTCCAACGACCTGTACCTCACCGCGCGCAACTTCGCGCTGGAGCGGCCGGAGCTGCGGGGGCTGCTGGAGGACCTGCGGCCGGCCCCGGGCTTCGTGTACCCGAAGCGGCAGCACGGGAGCATCAAGCTGTGGGTGGGGCCCGCGGGCACGCACACGGCGCTGCACCATGACGTGGACTCGGTGCTGTTCTGCCAGGTCCACGGGCGCAAGCGCTTCTGGCTGGTTCCGTCGTTCGAGACGCCTCGCCTGTACAACCGCGAGCACGTGTGGAGCCCGGTGGACGCGGCGGCGCCGGACCTGGAGCGCTTCCCGGACTTCGCCACCGCGCACGTGCACGAGGTGGTGGTGGGCCCGGGGGAGATGCTCTTCATCCCCGTGGGCTGGTGGCACCAGGTGCTCGCGCTGGACGTGAGCGTGTCGCTGACGTTCCAGTCGCTGGAGGTGCCGGGCGGAAACGCGCGGTGGCACACCTTCGGTTGAGGTGTGCCCTCCGCTTCAATGGCTTGCGTCAGCCGTTGAGGTTTTCGTCCTTCGGCGTTTCAGGAAGGGGCGGTGTGGACGGCGGCGGCGTGGGCGATGGTGTTTCAGGCGTCCGCTTCCGGCTGAGGTCCTCCTGCGCGGGATCACAAGGGGGATTGGGGTTCGGGACGATCTTGTATGAGTTCTCGGGAGGCGTCATGGAGTCCGCTCGGGGTGGATGTGAACGACCCAAATGGTTCAGCCCGATTCAAGGGGGCTGGCGATGACGTCTTCCCTCCCCCCTGTATGGAGAACGTGGCTCGCGGAGAACCTTGCGCGTGGGGTGTCTTCCGAGAGCCTCGTGGCCCGTCTGGAGACGGCTGGAATCGCGCCAGAGGTTGTCTGGGAAACGATTCGGGCCGCGGAGATACATCCGGCGGTGATGCGGGCGCGTGAATTCACGACACGTCTGGGATTGCTTGAATCACTGCTGGAGACACGGTCGGTGTCGCGACGGCAGGCATTGCCCGCGTCGCGCGTGGAGCGGCGGTCCCGGCTGGCGCCAGCGGAATTCTTCACGGATTACTACCGGCGCAACCGGCCGGTTGTCATTGAAGGCTTGATGGAGGACTGGCCGGCGCGAACGCGGTGGACGCCCGGGTGGATGGCCGAGCGTTTCGGTGACGAGACGGTGGAGGTGATGGCGGGGCGCGATGCGCAGGAGCTGCCGGACCTGCATGCGGACCGCCTGCGCCGGGACGTGCCGCTGCGGGAATTGCTGACGCGGTTCGACGGTGCGCCGGCGAACGACATGTATCTGGTGGCTCGGAACAGCCTGCTGTTGCGTGACGCGTTCCGGCCGCTGCTGGAGGACCTGCGTGCGCCGGAGGGTTACATCCATCCGGACCTGCATGGGCCCGACCGCGTGCACCTGTGGCTGGGGCCGGCGGGGACGCTGTCCAACCTGCATCATGATCATCTCAACGTCCTGTTCTGCCAGGTGTGGGGACGCAAGCAGGTGTGGCTGGCGCCGTCGTGGGAGACGCCGTGGATGTCCAACGTGCGCGGCTTCTACAGCGCGGTGGACGTGCTGGCGCCGGACCTGGAGCGCTTCCCGGACTTCGCCCGGGTGGCATTGCACACGGTGGAGGTGGGGCCGGGGGACACGCTCTTCATCCCGGTGGGGTGGTGGCACGCGCTGCGGGCAGTGGAGCCGAGCCTGTCGGTGACGTTCGTGAGCTTCGAAGAGACACCTGGGATGAACACCTGCTGGCGGGAGGGCTGGCTGGGCGCCACGCCTCCGGAGGAGCACCGATGAGAGCTTCGCGTGAAGTGGAGGCGGGGACCTCGCCGCTGACACCCGAGTGGCGGCGGTGGCTGGTGGAGAACCTGGTGCGCGGTGCGTCGCCGAAGGAGTTGGTGGCGTCGCTGGAGAAGGCCGGGGTGTCGGCGGAGCAGGCGCGGCGGGCGGTGGAGGTGGAGCAGGAGGAGCCCTTCGTCGCGGGCGCGCTGCGCGCGGTGGGCATGCAGCGGAAGCTGGAGGGGCTGCTGGACGTGTACGCGGAGCTGTTCCAGCAGACGGATGGACCGCCGCGCGTGGACCGTCATGCCGCGCTGACGCCCGCCGCGTTCTTCGAGCGCTACTACTTCGACAACCTGCCCGTGGTGCTACGGACGGAATGGCGCGCGTCGTTGGAGCCGGAGGCCTGGAGCCCCGGGAACGTGGCCTCGCTGTTGGGCGAGCGCGAGGCGAGGCACGCGTGCTGCGTGCCCCTGTTCGAGGACTCGCGGCTGGAACGCCTGGCCCGGGGGCTGACGCCGCTTCGGGGCTTCACGGCGGAGGACGCTCGTGCGTGCGAGCCCCGCCTGTGGTGGGAGCCGCCCGGCGCGGAAGTGCCCCTGCGCGCGGCGCGGCGCAACGTGCTGCTGGCGCAGGTGCATGGGGAGCGGCGGCTCCAGCTCGTTCCGGCCTTCGAGTTGCGGCGGATGGCCCTGGCGTCGCCGGAGCCTGACGACGCACCCCTGCGCCTGGACGTGACGCTGTCGCCGGGAGAGTGCCTGCTGCTGCCGGTGGGTTGGTGGTACGGCTTCAGCGCTCCCGGGGGCGGCGTCGCTGTCTCATTCGAGGCCTTCGCGCTGCCGGAGCCGAACGTGACCTGGGACGCCGACGCGGAGCCCCAGCCTTCGCCGCTGCCTCCTCGCGACTGAGGGCCGCGGGCGCTACTGATACAGCAGCACCTTGTCCACCCAGTGCATGTTGGGTTGCTTCTTGTGCCAGTCGAGGCGCTCGGCTCGCAGCGCCTGGGAGGGCTCTTCTCCGGACTGGATGCGCTCGCGCACCGCGCGGAAGAACGCGCCCGCGTCGTTGGGGATCTCCGCCGTGGCAGCGAAGACGGCCCTCGCTCCCGAGGCGACGAACGCCTGCGGCAGCGATGACGTCTCATGCAGGATGGGCGGGAGGCGGGCCGCGCTGCATGCGCCCAGCACCACCAGGGGGGCGCCGTGCAGATGCCGACGGCGCAGCTCCTCCGCTGTGAGCGCGTAGCGGCCGTCCTGCTGCGGCGACAGCGCGATGACCGTGGCGTCCGACAGCGCGCGGTCCACCATTCCGTGCGCGTGGATGTCGATGTCCGTGGCCTGCTCCATCGCCTCCAGCACGCGCTCGGGCGTGGCCTGTGCGCCCTTGAGCCGCAGGAGCCGCTGCGCACCCGCCAGGTCCAAGTCCGCCGCCGAGGGCAGCCGCGCCAGCTTCAGCGTCAGGGGCGGCTCCACATCCGATACCACGACGTGCAGGGGCGGCTTCGCGGGTGACGACGCGTGCGCGCCCGTGCTGACCCGGTAGCTCCAGGCCAGCTCCACCGGCAGGATGCCCGCGCGGCTGTCCAGGGGCGGCGCGGCCAACACCGCCACGCGGGGACAGTCGCGCAGCAACTCCACCAGCTCGCCGGGCACCAACCCCGTCAGGTCATCGCGCAGGGGCACCGTGCGCGATGCGTCATAGTGGCCCTGCACCTGGCCGCGTGGACCGCGCACCACTGTCACGGTGCGCTCCGCCTCCACCGCCGCAGCCAGCACGCAGCCCTCCGGCACGGGCACCTGGAGGCTTTCGGCCACCACGTCCATGGCCTCCCGGAAGGCCCCGGCGTGGCCCGCGCTCACCGCGAGCGTCTGGAAGGCCACCGCCCTGGCGTCGCGCGCATCCGCGTTCACCCGCAGGAGCGGCTCCGCCTCCGCGATGGTCTGCCGCAGCACCCGCTGGCCCTCGCGCCAGTCGCGGTCCACCGCGAAGCGTCCCCGGATGAGCGTGGCCAGCACGCGCCGGCCCGCGTTCTCGCGAAGCGGACTCACCCGTGCCAGCTCCGCCATCAGGAGTGCCTCGTCGGACGGACGGGGCGCCAGCCGCGCCAGGTCCGCGAGGATCCACGCGCCCTGGAGCCCGGGCGTCTGGCCGCACGCCAGCGACTCCTCCATCTCCTGCCGCGCCTCCTGAGGACGGAAGCGCATCAGCGCCAGCGAGGCCAGGTTGCGGTGCGCCTGCGTGCGCGCCACGCAGTTGTCGGGCTGACGGGCCAGGGACTCGGTGAGATAGGCGCGTGAGAGCGCCACCCGCACCTGGAAGCGCGTCGCGTTGGCCAGCATCACCAGCGCCTGTCCCTCGCGTTCCCATTCGCCCAGCGCGGCGGCCTCCTGCCACGCGGCCCTCGCGGACTCCTCGCCTTCCACCAGCCGGTTCGACGCGGTCGCGCGGCTGCTCAACCGGATGAGCAGATCCACGCAGCGCAGGGGCAGCTTCTTCGCGCGGCACTCGCCCAGCGCTTCCCGCAACCGGTCCCCGGCCTGCGTCCCCTGGCCCGACAGGTCGTCCAGCCGCGCGCCCTCCTGCTCCACGCGCGAGAGGATCCAGGGATCCGTCTCGCCCACCGTCAGGGCGCGCAGTTCCTCGTGCGTGCGCGCCACGCCCGGCGTCCGCAGCAGCGCGCCCAGGAGCAGGTCCTTCGCCGTGGGCTCCTGGCGCAGCCGTTCGATGAGGCTCGCGGGGGTGGGGTGCGTGTCTTGAACCAGCTTCGCGTACTCCCGCGCGAGCGGCGCCCGGCGCGCGAAGTCCTGCACCGCCAGCCGCCGCACGGTGTCCTCCAGCACGGTGCCCCCGCCGGCCGCGTGGTCCAGCACCTCCGCGAGCGGCAGCAGGGCCTCCACCTGAGCGGAACTCTCCGACGTGGCCAGCAGCTCGTAGAACGACTCGCGCGCCATGCCCGGGAAGCGGGCCGCGGCCTCCACCGGCAGGGGCGCCTGGGGCGAGCGCAGCCGGGCGTGGAAGGCCTCGCGCGTGGCCTTCCATGCATCCGCCCGGGCCTGGAACCGGGCGCGCAGCGTCCGCGCCTGCTCGCGCGCCTCGTCGCTCCAGCCGGGCTCGCCCTTCGCGGCCACCGCTTCGAACGCCGTGGCGGAGAGGAGCGTCAGCCCCAGCTCGCGCGCCACCACGGCGCGGTTCCATCGCGCCTGCGGGTGCTCGGGCATGGCCTCCAGCGTGGCGTCCAGCAGGGTCAGGGCTTCGTCGGAGTGGCCGCGCAGGATGGCGACGGCGGCCAGGTCACTGTCGCGGTCCAGCGAGGGCGACGCGCGCTTCAGGTACGCGAGCCCCTGCTCCGTGTCGCCATGCAGCAGGTAGCTGACTCCCACGCCGTGCGCGTCGCCGCGCTCCTCCAGGCTGGACAGCGCGCCCAGGGGCACCGGCGGGGCCAGCACATCTCGTCCCCGCGGGGGCGCATGGGGGCGGTACACGTCCGCGGCGGGGAGGCTCAGCCGTACTTCCAGGGGACGGTGGGCCGCGTCCGAGAGCCACAGCGCGGGCGTCTCCGGCCCGGCGCCTCGCTGTTTCCAGGCGCGCACGGCGACGAAGCCCATCGCCATGCAGAGCGCCAGGGCCACGAGTCCCCAGACGCGCGCCACGCCTGTGCGCCCCGGAAGGCGCGTGCCTGGGGGCGTTTGCCGCATGCCAGCCATCCGGGGCCTCCCGCGTGCCCCCGCACCATCTCCGCGGGTCCTGCGGGGCCCAGTCTACGGCCAATGCCCCCGGGCATGACAGACCCGGGGGCAAGGAGGTGTCCGGAGGTGTGACGCCTACTCCACCTTCAGGGGGGGACGGGTGGCCTCCACGACGCGGTGGATGGGGTACAGCTCGCCCACCGTGAGGCTGTCATCCAGGAACTGCCAGCGGCAGAAGCCGTCGTCCGAGTGCGGCTCCAGCAGGTAGGTGATGAGCGTGCCCGTGCGCTGGTCGGTGGGGACCTTGAGGGTGCCGGCGGGGAACTCGCGCTCGGAGCGCTCGGGGGCCACGGTGAGGATGGTCTCGAAGCGCACCGGCTTGGGCTTCTGGCTCAAGGGGACTTCGTCCTGGCCAGGGGGCGGCACGTTGGCGGCGACGTCCGGGCTGAAGGTCTGCTCGCGGCGGGCGATGCGGTAGCTGTCCACCTGGAAGCGCTGCGCCTTGGACAGCTTCTCGAAGCGGATGCCGTGGCCTTCCAGCCGGGACGCGAGCGACGCGGGCACCAGGTACGCGGACGGCGTGCTCACCGACTGCGTGGGCACGAAGGTGCGGTAGTGCGGCGTCTTGTAGACCTTCTTGCGCTTGCCCGGGTAGCGGCGCGCCTGGATGCTGGCCTCGTCGAAGGAGTTGATGGCCGCGATGTCCTTGCCCAGCACGTAGGCCGGGTAGTCGAACACCAGCGCCCCTTCCGCGTCGCGCTGGGCGACGCCGAAGTTGATGCCCACCCATTCCTTCGCGTCGGGGGACTTGCCGCGCGCGATGATGGTGGCCTCCTCGAACCCGGTGGCGGCTCGGTACTGCTTGGCGTAGCGGGCGGCGTCGCGGATGAGCTCCAGCACCCACGCGCGGATGACGGCGCAGCGGCGGGGGAAGTCGATGTAGCTGTAGGTCTCCAGCAGCACGTCCAGCCGGCCCAGCAGGCCCCGGTAGTGGCTGCCGAAGCGGGGCAGCGCGGGGTAGGTGTGCCAGCCGGAGGTCGGGTCGCCTTCCTTGAGGAAGTTGCCGTACCAGAAGCTGTCGAAGCCGTGCTTCTTCTTCACGGCGGCGGACACGCGCTCGGCCAGCTCGCGGTTGAAGTCCCGCGACATGTGCATGAGGTCCGCGTTGCCGTGCGGGATGTCGAAGGTGAGGTCGAACCCGTGGATGCTGCCGTCGGTGGTGTGGCAGTCCACGAACAGGTGCGGCCACCACGTCTGGTACAGCTTCGCCATGGCGCGCGTCTCCGGCGCCTCCTGCTTCATGTTGTCGCGGTTGAGGTTCCAGCCCTCGCCCGTGTAGCGCATGCCCACGCCACCGGGCGGGTTCACCTGACCCTCCAGGTTCTTCAAATCCAGCGCGCGGTTGCCCTTGCTGATGCGATCATTGCCGTCCGGGTTGAAGTTGGGGACGAACACGAGGCACAGCCGGTCCAACAGCTTCTTGCCCAGCGACGTGAGCGTGAGGTCCCGCGCGAGCGCCTGGAGGGTCTCCTTGCCCTCCACCTCGCCGGCGTGGATGTTGGCCTCCACCATCACGATGATCTTCTTCTGCTTGTTCGCCAGCTCCGGCGTGAAGCAGTTGCGGTCGCTGAGGATGAGCGCCATGAGCGGCTGACCTTCACCGCTCTGGCCGAAGTCCACGCGCTTGGCGAGCTTCGTCTGGGCACACAGGGCGTCGACGAAGGCGACCACGTCGGCGCTGCGGGACGTTTCCTGGTAGTCGGTGGCTTCCGCGCGGGTGAGCAGCTTGGGAGTGGGCATAGGTGCCGCGCATCCGAGCGCTCCGGCCCTGCCGCGTCAAGCACGCGCGATAGGGGGCCGTCTTGCCGCGCCGTGGCGGTGTCCCATATGAAACCCCGACGAAATTGTGCAGTGGAGGGGGCCTCATGATGCGCAGTGATCAGCGGCACGTCTGGGGCGTGTTGTTGGCGGGCGCCGCGGCGCTGTCTGGCGCCGGCTGCAAGAAGGAGCAGCCTGCGACGGTGGACGCCGGCGTGGCGGCCGTGGCCGTGGTGGACGCGGGCACCCGGGGGGTGGACGCGGGGACGGTGGCGAACGGGGGGAAGCCGCTGCGCTTCTCGAACGTGGGGCTCCAGCGCGCGGAAGACGGCAGAGTGACCGTGACCTACACGCTCACCAACCCAGGCACGGCGCAGGCGCGCGAGAAGGTGTGCCTGATGCTGCTCGACGCACATGAGCTGGCCATCGAGGTCGGGGGGATGGGGAGCATCACCGTGAAGGGCGGGTTGGAGGACACGTTCGAGGACCGGGTGTACGTGGACGACCTGAAGTGGAACCAGGTCCGCTCCTTGAGGCTCTTCACGACGGCGGCCAACGACTACTGCTCCGACACGCCCATCAAGCCTGCCAGTGAGCCCTTCCGGATGCTCCCGACGGGAGCCCCCGCGCCCGCGGACCTACCGCTGCCCGATCCACCCCCGGCGTCGCTGGCGGAGGACTTCGAGGTGTCCGGCCTCCAGCTGCGCCAGGCCGGGACTCCGGAGGGCCCCTCCCTCACCTTCACGGTGAAGAACGTGAGTGACCACCGGACCTCGGGGGCGGGATGCCTGCGGGCCTACGCGCAAGAGGGCTCACCCGCTTTGGAAGAGGTCGAGGTCGGGGAGTTCGACATGGCCCCGAAGGCTTCGTCGACCCAGACGGCCCCCGTCGCCTTTCATCGCGCCAGACACTGGGAGGAGGCGACGGTGCTGCGCTTCTTCGTGGGCCCCTATGGCTGCGTGATGTCGGAAGGGGCAGGCGGCCCGGGCCATCCCGTCACCCTCCCGGAGAAGGCCGGCAGCGAAGAGGTTCATCATGATGCGGAGTGATTGGCCGGTGCGGATCCTGTGCGTGCTGCTCCTGTGCGGCGCGGGGGTGTCCGGGTGCAAGAAGGAACAGCCCCAGGCGAGCGCGCCGGTGGACGCGGGCGTGGTGGCCACGGCCCAGGCGGGGGGCCCGGAAACGAAGCCGGTGGCGAAGGTGGCGAAGCCGCTGAAGTTCTCCGGCGTGACGCTCAAGCGGAACCCGCACTTCGTGAACGTCACGTACACGCTCACCAACCCGGGGACGGCGCAGGGACGTGGGGAGTCCTGCCTGGCGCTGCTCGACGAGATGGGCTTCGTCACCTACGAGCGGAACCTGGGAAGCATCACCGTGAAGGGCGGCACGGACGACGTCTTCAACGACAACGTCTACCTGCCGCAGGAGAACTGGGATTCGGTCCTGACGGTGCTGCTGTACACGGTCAAGGGGGGGCGCTGCGAGGGGGCCGACTTCCAGGCGGCCAGCGAGCCGTTGCGACTGCGTGCCACGGGAGAGCCCGCCTCCGCGGACGCGCCGGCCCCCCGACGGCCAGGAAGACTGGAGCCGGGAGAAATCGAGCTGTCCGGCGTCAAGCTGTGGCAGGGAGGCGAAGGCGACGAGTACCAACTCCGATACACGCTGAAGAACGTGAGCAGGCGGCGCATCAATGCCCAGGTTTGCGTCCAGGGGTATGGAACGGACGAGGACGTGAGCGAGGACAGGGCCTCCGTGTTGGCGAACAACCTGAGCATGCACAGCCTGGCGGCCGGGGCGACAAAGACCTTCACCGAAAGGGTCGACCTCTCGGACAGCCAGCGTTGGGACGAGGTGGTCGCGCTGGACGTGTTCCTCGATGCGCGGGGATGCGAGTCGAAGCCGGAGAAGGCGCCGGTCCGTCTGCGGTTCGACAAGCCCGCGGCCCTCAAGGCTTCCGACGAGGACGGGTCGCAGCTGGGCGAGAGCGACGCAGACGACCCCGAGGAGGAGGCGGAGGAGAGCACCGCCGAACCCGCCGAGGAGGAGACGGGGATGGACGAGAGCGATGCCTACGACCCCGAGGTGGAGTTCCCCCAGCCGCCACCTGAACCTGACGACGCGTCGGAAGAGACGGCGGATTGACATGTCCATGGACCTGGCCACATCCCCGCTGTTCGAACGGCTCCAGCGTGCGGATCACGTGCTCCTCGCGGGCGCGGGAGGCGGCTTCGACATCTACTGCGGCCTGCCGCTGTATTTCCGGCTGCGCGCGATGGGCAAGCGCGTGTCGTTGGCGAACCTGAGCTTCACGGTCCTGGACCGCGTGGATGGACGCGTCGTGGCCCCGGGTCTGATGGAGGTCCGCGCGGAGACACAGGGGCCGGCGCACTACTTCCCGGAAGGCGTGCTCGCCCGTTGGTTCCAGGCGCGAGGCGAGTCCGTCTCCATCTACTGCTTCGACAAGGTCGGGGTCGCGCCGTTGAGCGCAGCCTGGGCTGCGTTGCAGGCGGAGCTGGGCTTTGACACGGTGGTGCTGGTGGACGGCGGCACGGACATCCTCATGCGCGGGGATGAGGCCGGGCTGGGCACACCGGAGGAGGACATCTCCAGTCTGGCGGCGGTGGATTCGCTGACGCTGCGGGACAAGCTCATCGTCTGCCTGGGCTTCGGCGTGGATGCGTTCCACGGCATCTGTCACGCGCACTACCTGGAAGCTGTCGCGGACCTGAGCCGGCGCGGGGCCTACCTGGGCGTCACCGCGCTGCTGCCAGGGATGCCGGAGGTGGACCGCTACCGCGAGGCGGTCATGTTCTCCTCCGAGGAGATGGCCCGGCGTCCGAGCATCGTGTCGCTGTCCGTGGTGGGCGCCATCGATGGGGACTACGGCGACCAGCACCGCACGTCGCGGACGCAGGGCAGCAAGCTGTGGATCAACCCGCTGATGAGCATGTACTGGGCCTTCGACCTGGAGGCCGTCGCCAGGCGCTGCCTGTACCTGGACCTGCTGCGGGACACGACCACCAGCTGGGAGGTGAGTGCGCGCATCGAGACCTTCCGCGCCCGGCACCCCACGAAGCCGTGGGAGGACATTCCCGTCTAGCGACCCGGGCAGGCGGGGGCTGACAGGCGAGCAGCGCCTTGAGACCTTCCGAGCGGGGAAGCGGGACTTCGTCCGGAAGCGGGCATGACTACGTTTCACCCCAGAGGGCCGGGACCCTCGGGGAGACGACCATGTGGACACGCCACTTCAACGGGCTCGTCGTGCTGGGTGTGATTGGAACCGTGAGCTTTACGGCCGGCTGCAATGAGCGCCAGCAGCAGGCCGTCAACGAGAACGCCCGGCAGGCCGGGCAGGAGGTAGGCGAGGCCGCCAAGGACGTCCAACATGGCGCCAGCCGGGCCGCGGAGAGCATCCGCGAGTCCAGCCGCGAGGCCGCCGACGGCTTCCGTGAAGGCGTAGGCGGCTCGGGCGACACGGCCTCCGAGGAACAGAAGGCCGACGAGCGCAGCGGGGACGGGCCGGACATCGGCCGCAATCCTGGCATCATCCACGACGGGGAAGGGCCGCTGGAAGAACGCTGAAAGACGCAACGTGGCAGACACGCCGCGGCCCGGCGGTGTGTTTGAATGTGGACCATGGTTGCGGCCCAAGCCCTCCGTGGTCCTCATGCGTCCTCCGTCCGATGGCTGCTCCTGTTGCCGTGCCTGCTGGCGGTGGCGTGCGTGACGACGAGCGAGGTGACGCGCGTCCCCACGTTGGAGGAGAAGTGCGACGGCGGGAGCGCCTGGGCCTGCGAGACCTGGGGGAAGCAGCTCCAGGTGGACAACCGGACGGAGGAGGCGGACCGGGCCCTGGGGCTCGCGTGCGCGATGGGCTCCACGTCCGCCTGCCTGTCGCAGGGCAGGGACCGGCTGTCGCGGGGCGACCTGGACGGCGCGGAGTCGCCGCTGCGCAAGGCGTATGACGAGGAGTCGGAGGAGGCCACGTTGGCGCTCGCGGACCTCGAGGACGCGCGCGGGGACGTGGCGGGCGCGGCGCACTTCCGCTACGAGGCGCTGTCCATCGACAAGTCGACGACGGAGTTCGCGCTGGGTTGGCGCGTCCCGTTCGACGGCGGCATGGGCATGGCGCTGGACGTGAACGTGCAGCCCATGGGGCTCAAGGCGCGGCGGCTGACGTTGGGCGTCAACGCGAGCGTGGACCCGAGGCGGGTGTCGCTGAACGCCACCGTGGGCTACCAGCACTTCGTGACGAACTGGTTCGCGCCCTATGCCCGGGCGCTGGTGGGCCCGTACCTGGATGACTCGCCCTCGCGGCGCGCCCCCATCAACCTGGGCGCCGAGGTGGGCATGAAGTTCTTCGCGGGGCCCATCGGCCACCTGGGCACCGGGTTTGGCACCTCGCTGGACGGCTCCACCTACTACTTCCTCCAGGCCGGGCTGGACTGGGTGCTGACGCTGGTGGTGCTCGCGCACATGTGATGGCTCAGGCCACGCCCAGCTTGGGGCACACGTCGTTGAGGAGGCACTCCGAGCACTTGGGCTTCTTGGCCACGCAGGTGTAGCGGCCGTGCAGCACCACGGCGGGGCCGAAGAAGGTCCAGTCGTCCTTGGGCACCCGCTTCATCAGGTCCGTCTCGATGGCCTCCGGCTTCTCCTGCTTCGTCAGGCCCAGGCGCTGGCTGACGCGGGCCACGTGCGTGTCCACGATGATGCCGGAGGCCTGCTGGAAGGCGGTGTTGAGCACGACGTTGGCCGTCTTGCGCGCCACGCCGGGCAGCTCCACCAGGTCCTCCATGCGGTCGGGCACCTCGCCCCGGTGGGCGTCCAGCAGCGCGCGGCTCATGGCCTGCACCGTCTTGGTCTTCTGCTTGAAGAAGCCGGTGGGCTTCAAGTCCTCCTCCAGCTCCGCGGTGTCCGCGTCCGCGAGCGCCTGGGGGCCGTCGTATTTCTTCCACAGCTCGGCGGTGACGCGGTTGACGCGCTCGTCGGTGCACTGCGCGGCCAGGATGGTGGCCACCAGCAGTTCGAAGGGCGTGTTCCAGTTCAGCTCGTACTTCGCGTCGGGGTACTTCTCGCGAAGGCGTTCGAGCACCACGGGGACGAGGGCGGCGGGTTTCATGGGTGGGTCCTCACATCGACCGTTCGACGAGCGCCGTCAACTCCGCGTCCGTGAGCGGGAGCGGATTGCCCTTCATGCTGCTGGCGGCGCGGGCCTTGGTGACGAGCTCCGGGATGGCCGCATCGGTGAGGCCCATGTCGCGCAGGCCCCGGATGCGCACGGAGTGGACCAGGTCCTTCACCCAGAGGATGCCGTCCTCGGCGCGGGCGTTGGACTGGCCGGTGAGCAGCACCGCCAGCTCGCGGAAGCGGGGCAGGGCGGGGTGGTCCGGAGCACGCGAGCGCAGCGCCTCCAGGTTCAGCTCCAGCGTGGCCCCGAGCAGCGCGGCGCACAGCGCGCCATGGGCCGCGCCGAGCATCCCGCCCAGCGGCGCCGCGAAGCCATGCACCGCGCCCAGGCCTGAGTTGGCGAGGCACAGGCCACCGAAGAGGCTGGCGATGGCCAGGTCTTCGCGCTCCGCCGGGCCGGGGCCGTGCAGCACCGCCTTGCGCAGGGAGCGCGCTGAACGCTGCATGCCTTCACGGGCGAGCGCGTCCGTGAGTGGCTGGGCGCGGATGGACAGGAACGGTTCGATGAGCTGTGACAGCGCGTCCAGGCCGCCGGCCGCGAGCACGTCCGCGGGCGCATGCTCCAGCAGGTCCGGATCCACCAGGGCGACGCGGGGGAGCATCATCGGGCTGCGCAGGCTGGCCTTCACGCCGGCCTCCTTCGAGCCCAGCACCGCGTTGCGAGTCACCTCCGAGCCGGTGCCCGCCGTGGTCGGCACGGCCACGAACGGCAGCGACGGTTTCGTCAGGGCCTGTCCCCGGCCGATGACCTCCAGGTAGTCCAGCGGGTCGCCCCCGTTGGCGGCGAGCGCGGCGATGGCCTTGCCCGCGTCGAGCGAGCTGCCACCCCCGATGGCGACCACGGCGTCACAGCCGGAGTCCACGGCGGCGGCGGTGCCTTCGCGTGCGAGTTCGACGGTGGGCTCGCCCGGGACGCGGAAGGAGGTGGAAGGGATGCCCAGCCGTTCGAGCCCCGCGCGGACGGGTTCGGCGCGGGCGGGGTTGGTGCCGGTGACGAGCAGGACCTTCCGGCAGCCGAGGCCTCGCACGAGGTCGGGGACTTCCTGGACGCGACCCGGGCCGAAGAGGACGCGGGTGGCGGTGGCGAACTCGAAGGGGGCGGTGGGCATGTCACCAGGCCGCGTCGTCGGGGAAGCGGTTGGAGTAGCGGTGGGGGATGCGGGGCTCGGCCAGCATGGGGGCGACGGTGTCACGCCACGTGAGGTAGTGGGCGGTCTCCTTGTGCGCGGCCGGAGCTTCGGCGGTGCGGTAGGCCTCCACGAGGACGAAGCGGGTGGGGTCGTCGTTGTCCTGGCAGACATCGAAGCGGGCGATGCCGGGCTCCTTCACGCTCTCGCGAGCGTTGGCGAGGGTGGCCTGGAGGAAGGCGTCGACGTGCTGGGGCAGCACGTGCACATGGACATGGACGACGAGCAGGCTCGTGGACATGGCGCGCACGGTAGCGCGGGCGTCCCCGAGCGGAAACCGCTAGGGTTCCGGGCCGTTCACTCCCCCATTTTCGGAGCAAGACTGCGCATGGTCTCGGACCTCTTTGACGCGTCCCGCTGGCAGCCGGTGGAAGGCCACAAGTTCAAGGACATCACGTTCCACCGCGCGGTGGATCAGGGCACGGTGCGCATCGCGTTCAACCGGCCGGAGGTGCGCAACGCGTTCCGTCCGAAGACGGTAGACGAGCTGGCCCGGGCGCTGGAGGCCACGCGCTTCATGACGGACGTGGGCGTGGTGCTGCTCACGGGCAACGGGCCGTCGCCGAAGGACGGAGGGTGGGCGTTCTGCTCGGGAGGCGACCAGCGCATCCGCGGCAAGGACGGCTACAAGTACGAACCCGGCGAGGACGCGGCGGACCCGGCGCGCCTGGGACGCCTGCACATCCTGGAGGTCCAGCGGCAGATCCGCTTCCTGCCGAAGGTGGTGATGGCGGTGGTGCCGGGCTGGACGGCGGGTGGCGGGCACAGCCTGCACGTCGTCTGTGACCTGACCATCGCGAGCAAGGAACACGGGATGTTCAAGCAGACGGACGCGGACGTGGCCAGCTACGACGCGGGCTACGGCAGCGCGCTGCTGGCGCGGCAGGTGGGGCAGAAGCGGGCGCGGGAAATCTTCTTCCTGGGCCAGGCCTACACGGCGGACGAGGCGTTCCAGATGAACGCCATCAACAAGTCCGTGCCGCACAAGGACCTGGAGAAGGTGGCGCTGGAGTGGGCGGCGGAGATCAACACCAAGAGCCCCACGGCCATCAAGATGCTGAAGTATGCCTTCAACCTCCCGGACGATGGGCTCGTGGGCCAGCAGCTCTTCGCGGGCGAGGCCACGCGTCTGGGATACGGAACGGAAGAGGCACAGGAAGGCCGCGACGCGTTTGTTCAGAAGCGCAAGCGTGACTTCAAGCGGTTCCCCTGGACGTACTGAGCAAATCTTTGTTTCAACAGCCTAGGCGAGTGAGGGTGGTGCCACGCTGCTTGAAATTGATTTGTTTAGACAGGATGGCGTGTTGATTTCTGGTGGGGTTGTCGCAAATTGATCCGGCCTGCTGTTTAGATGAGAAAATGACTATGGGATTCCATGGCGGCAGGCTGGGAGGGTTGTGATATGGGAAAAGAATATTCATGGCCTGCCACGAAGGAAGGCGAAGCCATTGTTCGCAAGCTCTTGTCTGACAAATTCGGAATGAGTCGTTTGGTGGAAGTGGCAGATGAGATTGGGATTGATGGTGTCCCAGTTTTTTCGTCCGCTAATGATTTGGCAGGGTTGATTGTTCAGAATGTCCCGTCTGGGAAGGTGTCTTGGTTGATTGCCACGGCATTAGGGGAGGGTTCAATACGACCTCGAAAGAGTCGAGGTTCCGAAGAAGCCGAGAGACGGCTCAGGCAGTTGTGTCAACTTCATGAGGCGGAGACTGAGCCGCTTGATAACTCAGAAGAGACGAGTACGCGTGGCACTGAAAAGGCTGCGCCAGTCCCTGCGGAGGCCGAGCAAGCAATCGGAAGCTCATCGCTTTCGCAAAGTACCAAGGAGGTGGAGGGATTAATTCGGTTGATTGAAGATTACTTGAAGGTACTTGGTCCTAAGCGGAACTTGTTTATTGATCGGGGGCGCTTGACAGAAGTCGATCGCCTAAGGCGCCATGGGGCTAAGTTGGTTCACAAGAATGCCCCTTGGTTGATTAGCGATTGGAATAGAGCGGCGCGAGGGCCTACTGAGCCGAATTTGGTTCATATAGATGTTGTGGGGGGCAGTGTGTCGGTGGCCTATTTGATGCGCGAATTCGAGGAAAGGCTAGCGATTCTTGGGGCCCTAAAAGAAGAGATTCAGAAGGCAAGCGAGCCGGAGAAACAGTCAGTTCCGCGGTCCGGTGATTCTGAAAGGGCGAAGGGAAAAGCTATGTCCGGTGCTGGTTTGGGCGCGCAGGCCAAGGATGAGTCGGTCGATGTGGTGATTGTATGCGCTCTTCATAAGCCCGAATTGGAGAAGGTAAGAGTTGCGAGCAAAACAAAATGGGAGCGGGTTGCTGCCAGTCGCGTCGATCCGAGCGTTTATGAGAGAACAGAATACATTACGAAGGGAGGAACAACGCTGAGGGTCGTCGCAGGGGCTCCCAATCAAATGGGGCTTTCGGCAGCGGCGGTGCTTGCGACAAAGATGGTTATGCGTTTTCGCCCGAAAATTGTGGCAATGGTTGGCATTGCGGCAGGCGCAAGTGCCGAAAAACAGGGATACGGAAATATATTGGCGGCAGATACGACTTTTGATTATGGGGCGGGGAAAGTTGTTGATAATGGCGGGGCGATTGATTTTCAGCCGGATCCTGCGCCCCTCTCAATTGATAGTCGGCTCAGGTCGCTGCTTAAGGTGTGGGAGAGTGGGCATTCTGAGCTGAGTAGTATATATCAATCTTGGCCCGCCAGAAAGCCTCAAACCGTGCTTGGACTGCACGTGGGGCCTTTGGGATCTGGTGCGGCTGTTATTGATGATGGGGGAGTCGTCTCGGATGTGAAGAGTCATTGGCGCAAGCTTGTGGGTATTGAGATGGAGGCGTATGCTGTACATCGGGCGTGCACTGATACTGTCTCTCCAGCTCCCGTTTTTCTGTGTCTGAAGTCTATTTGTGATTTCGCTCATCAGAAGAACGACGGTTGGCAGGAGTATGCCGCATTCACCGCGGCCGAGTTTTGCTTCCGATTCCTTGGTGGAGAGTGGGAGAGCCTTTTCCCCGATGAGGATTAGGGTGTTGAGATTTGATTGATGTTTGGAAGGGCGGGTTGAGCAGTTGTAGTTCCAAGTCTGCTGATTTGTGCGAATTGGAGCCATTGTTAGCTCTTGGCAATGGGCTGCCGAACTTGTTGTTTACGGAATGGTCTTGACCCTGCGAAACATGGCTTGTGGTGCTTCGGGCTCCTATGTCGTGTTGCAAGGTGTGGCTATTGTGTTGACTTTTGATTGAAAAGCTTGCTGGTGGCCCTTAAATGTTGATGCGGGAACTGACCGTCCGGACATCCAGGCCCAGGGCCGCGAACTCCGCGGCGCGGGCCCGGAGCAGTGCCAGTAGCCGGGGATGCACGTCCTCCTCTTCGTTGGACAGGATGAAGCCGTAGTTCGTCTTGGTCAGCATCCAGGAGATCCACAGCATCTCCGTCGCTTCGTCTGGCGTGGGCGCGACGTCCAGGTCCTCCTCTGGAGACAGCGCGCCGCCTTTGCCCCAGCGCAATCCCAGACACGAGTACAGGACCTCTCCCGCGTCCTCCCACTGGAGGTTGTTCGCCCAGGCGTGGCGGAACGTCGCGAAGAAGATGACGTAGCGGCAGAGGTGCTTCAGCGCCTCCACTTCACCGGCCTGCGGTGCATCCGTCCGTGTCACCGCACTCACGGACTTGGCGGCTGGCTCCGCGACCTTCGCCCCCAGGTCCATGCGCTCCGAGCGCACGAACCACGGTGCTTCCCTTCCTGGAACCGTCGCTCGCAGGTAGCGGCACACGAATGCGGGTGCGGAATGCGCGACCAGGTCATCCGAGAACCGGCGCACCTCGTGCCACTGCGCCTCCACCGCAGTGCCGTGCTCCGCGAAGAACGCGTCGATGTGCTCGCCGAGCAGCTTCCAGAACAACTGCCCCGCCTGTGCGTAGCGGTGGCCCTCGCAGACTGGCGTCGCGGGCGCGAAGCCCTTCCAGTCGTAGCTGCCCAGCAGATGTTCCAACCGCTGGTGGATGCCTGCTTCCGTCAACGCACTGGCCCGCGTGATGTACCCCGTGGGGCCCACCAGGAATCCGGTGGCGGCGTGGTTGATCAACACCACCTCCCGCAGGTGCGGCATGAGCAACCAGCGCAAGGGGTTGTGCCGCAGGTTCCGGTGCGCGGCGATGGCGTACTGCTCCACGTTGAAGTGGCACTGCCCCAGGTGGTTGCCCAGCTCCACGTCCAGCGTCGCGCTCACGCGAGCCATCCGCTTCGCCGCTTCCCAATCCGCGCCGTCCGCGGGCGTGTACGTCTTGCGAGTCACCGGTGAGCCGGGCGCCGTTGCTCCGGGTTCCCGCATCCCCAGGATGATCCGCTGGGGCATCAGCTTGCCATCCAACAGCCGCAGCCGGAGGTCCACGTCCGGCAGGCAGTGGACGCCGTCCTGCTCATAGGCATTCCAGGGCAAATACAGCCGGAAGGCCTGGTCATCCCCCGGCACCTCCGGGTCGCGGTCCAGGATGCTGGAGAACATCCCGTTGAGCAGGCGCTCTCCGAACCATGAATCACTCCGCGAGGAGCCTGGCGATTCGCGCTCCATCCGGACCGTCATCGTCTCCGGGTAGTCCGCCTGGATCTTCGCGAGGCTCAGCACCTGTCCCAGCCGGATCTGCATCTGGTGCTGGCGCTTCACCAACTCGATGGGGGCGACGGCCTTGAGCATCGCCAGTGCACGTCCCGGCGCGTAGGCCGTTGGCGGAGTGCCTTCCTCCACCACGAGCAGGCGGGCCAGCGGCGTCGACGGGTCGTATTCCCAGTACGGCAGCCGGAGTGTCCCGAAGTCGTACTCCCTCCCGCCGTGGTCGTCCGGCCCCCGCTCCGAACCGATGCGCTTCCACGTCTCCACCACCCGGCCGTCCTGACGGAACGTGTGCCGCGGTTCGAAGAAGCGCAGCTCCAGGTCCGGCAGGTCCCGCTCACCCGCGTCCGACGGGTCGTAGCGGATCTCGAACGCGCCATCCGGGCCCGTGAAGGACTCGCCCAGGAAGTCGTCCGGCGTGCCGAAGTCCCGGTCCCACAACTCCACCTTGATGTGGTGCAGGGGGATGGCCCCGTGCGGTCCGTCCTGCTCGAACACGAGCCGGCCCCAGGCCCGAGCGGGCAGGGTGGCGGGATCCCTCGGCGTTCGTGGCGCTCGCACCTGCTTGACCAGGTTACGGCTGACCGCCAGCCGCTCCTTCAATCCCAGCCCCGCGTACCAGCGGGCCAGCTCCTCCGCCTCCAGGAGCGGCGGCTCCCCGGCCTTGGATGAGAACCCCAGGGAGGTCAGCAGTCGGCGCCATGCGGTCGGCATCAGCTCCGTGCCTCAATCTCAGCCAGGGGACGACGGGAAGCGGGCTTCATCGCGCGGAAAGGTACCATGCCTGCGGCAATCCCATACTCGCGCCCTCGCCCCCGAGGGCAGGTGGCTAGCGGATCCACGGCAGCCAGCTTTCGTCACATGCTCCGCATGCACTGTGACGCCTCCGCACATTGTCCGCCCCGCTTCCACCGGCGTACCTTGCGTGCCACGTGGTAGTGGGAGAATCCATGAGTACCGAATACACGCTGACGATTCGCACGAGCTCGAAGCTCGGCGCCGGAACGAACGCGGCCATCTCCGTGGTCCTGGTGGGGACGAAGGGCGAGAGCCAGCCGCAAGCCCTGGACAAGCGCTTCCACAACGACTTCGAGGCCGGCGCGGTGGACGCCTACTCCGTCAGGTCCGAGGACCTGGGAGACCTGCTCCTGCTCCGGTTCTCCAACGCGGGTGGCGGCGTCGGGGGCGACTGGCTCCTCGACTCGGTGACCGTCACCGCGCTGGGGAAGCACTGGTTCTTCCCGTACTACCGCTGGGTGCTGGCCAGGACGACCGCGGAGGTCCTCGAAGGCACCGCCCGGCTGCCCCAGCAGGTCCAGCACGAGCGGGAGAAGGTCGCCCGGAACGACCTGCTCCAGGCCCGCCAGCGCATGTATCCCTGGCGCCCCGCGGAGGCCACCGCCGGGCTGCCCGGCGCGCTCGACATCACGGAGGAGCGCCCGCTGCCGAAGGACGAGCTCTACCGGGGCCTCGTGGACGGCAGCTATGAGGTCGTCATCGCGAAGACGCTCGCGGCCATCAAGCTGCACATGCCCGTGCTCGGCAAGGCGTGGAATGGCCTCGTGAACGTCTTCGACTTCTTCAAGGGCCTCGAACTGCCAACCATCGCCAGGCGCTGGCAGGACGACATCGAGTTCGCCCGGCAGGCCGTGCAGGGCATCAGCCCCGTCCACATCCAGTCCATCACCGAGCTGCCGGAAGGAATGCCCCTCCAGGACTCCGAGCTGCGGGGCCTGCTGGCTCCTGGCACGACGCTCCCGCAGGCGCTGGCCGGCAAGCGCGTCTTCTTGCTGGACTTCGAGATCCTGGGCGACGTGCCCATGTTCAGGAAGGCGGACAAGGCCGGCGTCGAGGAGCGCCGGTGGGCGCCCGCGTCCCGATGCCTGCTGTACCTGGACGACACGCGGCAGCTGCGGCCCATCGCCATCCAGCTGGGCCGCGACCCGGCGCTGGATCCAGTGTTCACGCCCAATGACAGCCCGCACGACTGGCTGGCCGCGAAGATCTACCTCCGGTGCAGCGAGGGCAACACGCACCAGATGGTGGGGCATGCGCTCCGGACCCACTTCGTCGCCGAGCCGTTCGTCATGGCGACGATGCGCAACCTCCCGGACCCGCACCCCGTCTACAAGCTGCTGCGCCGCCATTTCCGCTACACGCTCGCCATCAACGATGGCGCCCGGAAGGGCCTGCTCGCGGCGGGCGGCGTGTTCGACGATCTCATCGCCACGGGCGGCCCCGACCAGGGCCACGTCTTCCTGGGCAAGAAGGGGTACAGGGCCTGGACGCTCGCGGACAACAAGCCGCGCCTGGACATCGAGCGCCGTGGCGTGCTCGACCCGGCGGTGCTCCCGCACTACCCGTATCGCGATGACTCGCTGCTCCTGTGGGAGGCGCTGGAGGAGTACGTGGGCGGTGTGCTGGGGCACTTCTACAAGTCCGACGAGGACCTGGTGCACGACACCGACATGCAGCGTTGGTGGAAGGACCTCACCGAGCACGGCCTCCCGGTGGAGAAGCTGCCCTGCGCGGAGCTGAAGCGCGTCGCGGACCTGACGGACATCCTCACCACGGTGCTCTTCACGGTCAGCGTCCAGCACGCGGCGGTGAACTACCTCCAGTACGAGCACTACGCCTTCGTGCCCAACGCGCCCCTGTGCATGCGCCAGCCTCCGCCGAGAGAGAAGGGCGTCCTGGGTGAGAAGGACATCGACGCGATGATTCCCTCCAAGACGCAGATGCTCTGGCAGGTGGCGGTGGGCCGCGCGCTGTCCAGCTTCGGGGACGACGAGGAGTACCTGCTCCACGAGGGTGGCTGGCGCGAGGACTACTTCCAGGAGCCGGAGCTCATCGCCATCCGCGACCGCTTCCACGCCCAGCTGCGCGCGCAGAGCGAGGCCGTGAAGGCGCGCAACGCGAAGAGCGCGGTGCCCTACACCGTCCTGCAGGCCGACCGCATCCCCTGTGGCATCACCGTCTAGCGCCGTCAGGAGACTCCGCCCATGCCCAATGCCCTCTCTCGCGGCATCTTCAACCTGTTCTTCGGCGCGAATCGCAAGCCGTTCGCGTCGCTGCCCGGTCCCCAGCCGGGGCTCCTCGGCACTGCTGGGGACTTCCTGGGGGCGTCGCCCTGGGACGTCTGTGCGCGCTATGGCCGCGAGTACGGCGGCGTCACGCTCATCTGGATGGGGCCCAACCCCGGGCTGGTGCTCAACGACCCGGCGCTCATCGCGGAGGTCTACGAGTCCCCGCGCCGGATGGAGTTCGAGAAGGGGAACATCAGCGAGCAGATCCGCCCGTCGGTGACGGACGACACGGCGTTCACGGCGGAGCTGCGCGGGGACTGGGTCCGGAAGCGCCAACTGGAGCCCGGCGCGCAGCCGTGGGCCACGGAGTGGCTGGCGGATCAGGTGGGCCCCATGCAGGCGGCCATTTCCGAGTCCGCGGACGCCCTGCTCAAGCAGAGGCACATCGACCTCACGCCCGCGCTGCGCCGGCTCACGTTCGACGCGTTCTCGGTGGCTTCGGTGGGGGAGAAGCTGTCGGATCAGGTGTTCGAGGACTTCATGCTGCTCGCGAGGGCGGCGGACGCGCGCATCCAGTCGAAGCTGCCGTTGAAGTTCGTGAAGCCGCCCAAGGACTTCGACGCGGTGAAGGCACGCTTCTACGGGCACTTCGTGGACCGCATCCGCGAGGCTCGCAAGCGGCAGGACCCGCGTGCCGTGGACATCATGTCCCGCTACCTGCGGGAGACGCCGGGCATCGATGATCAGGTGCTGGCGCACATGCTTGGGGGCACCTATTTCGGTGGTGCGTTCTCCTCCAGCGTCACGCTGGTGGGGGCGTTCCACCAGCTCAACAAGTACCCCGACGCTGACGCGCGCCTCGCCGCCGAGGCCGCCTCGTTGGTGGCGGACGGGCCGCTGACGCTCGCGAAGCTGGACGCCGCGAAGTGGGTGGAGGCGGTGGCGTATGAGGCGCTGCGCATCCTGCCGGCGGTCCGGGTGATGACGCGCACGCCGTCGAAGGATGCGCAGCTGGCCGGGGTCACGTTGCCAGCGGGGTCGATGATCATGATCTCGAATCAGCACCTTCACCGCGACCCGGCGCACTGGCCGGACCCGGACACGTTCAAGCCGGAGCGCTGGCTGGACGGGGGCACGACGCGGGACCCGCTGGGGAGCGGCCACTTCTTCCCCTTCGGCCGGGGTCCGCGCGCGTGCGTGGGCGCGGACTTCGCGATGACGTTCCTGAAGACGGCGCTCGCGACGATTGCCTCGCGGGTGAAGATCCAGCTCGACTCGACGGAGCCCTTCGAAGAGGGCTTCTTCTTCGGCGTGGTGCTGCCGAAGGGCGTCACCGGGAAGCTCGTCGCTCGCGCAGCCTCGTCATCCGAGGACGTGCGCGCCCGGAGCGCCTAGAACGGAGGCCATCACGGTCGCGATATTGAAGGACCGGGTTCTTTGTCACATCAGCGCAGCGCGAACCGCTTCCTGTAGGAACCCGGAGACAGTCCGGTGCGAGCCTTGAAGCGGCGGCGGAACGACGTGGTGTCGGCGTAGCCGACGGACTGGGAGATGTCCTCCACGGTTCGAGGAGTGGTCTCCAGGAGTCGCCGGGCGGCCTCGATGCGTAGGCGCTGGACATAGTCCAGGGGCGTATCGCCGGTGGCCTTGCGGAACCGACGCAGCAGCGTGCGTTCGCCCAGGCTCGCGGCCCCGGCCGCTCCCGCCAGGGTCACCGGCTCCGAGAGGTGGGCCTCCAGCCACTCCTGGGCGCGCAGCACGGCGGTGTCGCCGTGGTCGCGAGGCGTGGCGTGCACTGCGTCGGGGGCGAGGAACCGACGGCCGGGTTCCACCAGGAGCATCCTGGCGCAAAGCGCGGCCAGCTCCGCGGAGACCTGCTTCGCGACCAGGTGCAGGCAGAGGTCCATGCAGGCGGTGATTCCGCCCGTGGTGAGCACGTCGCCATGGTCCACCAGGAGCAATTCCGGCTTGAGCGCCACGCGGGGATAGCGGGTCGCGAATTCCCGGGCCAGCCCCCAGTGGGTCGTGGCCTCCCGGCCCTCCAGGAGCCCCGCCTCGGCGAGCAGGAAGGCGCCCGCGCACACCGCCGCGAGCTTCGCGCCTCGCGTGTGCTGTCCCGCCAGCCAGTCCGTGGTGGAGCGCTTCGCCACGCGTTGCTCCAGGTCGCCCACGAGCGCGGGGATGATGACGACGTCGAAGCGTTCCGTCGGGGCCGGCACTCGCGCGGCGCCCAGCATCAGGCCATGGAAGCTGCGCACGGGGCCGGCGAGGGGCGCCACCAGTTCCGTCGTGAAGGGTTCTCCACCGCCCTGGTCCCGGCTCAGGCGGTTGGCCATGGCGAACACGTCCAGTGGGCCCGCGACGCTGGAGGCCACGCAGCCCTCCAGGGCCAGCACCGCGACACGAATCGACGAGGACCCGGCAGGCATGCGCGTTTGTCGGTTTCCGCCCCGGATTTGTCCATCCGGACACTCCCGCCAGGGCGCGGGCCCGCGTACTCGACGTGGCGACGCATCATGACCCGAATGAAGGAGGACGTCCGTGGAGAACACCGCGCTGCTGCTCATCGACATCCAGAATGACTATTTCCCCGGGGGGCGGTTCGAACTGGATCGCTGCGATGCCGCGGCCACCCAGGCCCGTGCGGCCTTGGACTTCTTCCGGGAGCGCGGCCTTCCGGTCATCCACGTGCGCCACGAATCCTCGCAGCCAGGCGCTACCTTCTTCCTGCCGGGGACCCCGGGCGCGGAGATTCATCCCCGAGTCGCGCCTCGACCGGGTGAAGCGGTGGTGCTCAAGCACTTCCCCAATAGCTTCCGCGAGACGGACCTCCAGGAGCGCCTGCGGACCCTGGAGGTGAAGCACCTGGTGGTCGTGGGAATGATGACCCTCATGTGCGTGGATGCCACGGTGCGGGCGGCAGCGGACCTGGGCTACACGGCCACCGTGCTGGGGGATGCGTGCGCGGCCCGGAGCCTGGAGTTCCAGGGCCAGAGCGTGCCCGCGCCCCAGGTCCATGCCGCGTTCCTGGCGGCGTTGGGGATGGGCTACGCCAGGGTCCTGCCGACCGCCGACTTCCTGGCCCAGGCCGGACGCTGACCGAAGGGGTCGAGCAGCGCCGCCTCGACCCCCACGGGCCCGCCGACTGCTACTGGCCCAGGAGTTCGTACGGCCTGAGAGTCACCACCGCGTTGCCGCGTGCACCGCTGTAGTTGGTGTAGGTGTGGTTCTTCTCCAGGGTGTAGAACGAATCGACATAGTCGTCGTCGTTGGCGAACCATTCACCCGGCATGCGATCCACCAGCCCGCTGCCCAGGGCCACCAGGGCGCCGATCTCCGGCTGGCCCACGGCGGTCAGGATCTGGCTCGCGACATTGAACAGGTAGCTCACCAGCTCCTGGTAGCTGGTGTTGTCGTCGTGCTCCATGAGGATGACGTTCGCCGCCGCCCAGCGGTAGCGCTCCCAGAAGATCAGGACCTGGTTCGGGGAGTAGGTCCTCCCGTCCGTGTCCAGATAGGGCATGTCGACGATGTCCAACTGCGGTGCGTCACGGCTGGGGTCGACACCATTGACGATGGCATAGACCTCCGCGTTACCGGAGATCCACGGCTCCTCGTCGTCGTTCAGGTAGATGCGATCGAGGATCGTCACCGGCGTGCTGGCCGCCGCGGCGGACGTGTCCAGGACGGGCAGGGGACGTTGCCCGAGGGCCACGAGGTGCTCGCGCATCAGCTTGATGCCGGCGGCCAGGTCCCTGCGCGCGTCGATGTCCACCACCAGCACCGGCTGTTCGGGCAGGCGGTGCACGTCGAGGCGGTGCACGCGGCCAAGGCCATCGAAGGCCTCGATGAAGCGCCACTGGGAGTCATCGCCATCCGGTTCGTACGCGTAGAGAGGCTCAACGCCTTGCTGCAATGCCGTCAGCATGGACGCGCTGGCCAGACGAAGCTGAAGCAGGCTGTCGAGCTCCCGATTGATGCCCTTGAGCCGACGGATGTTCAGGTCCGCTCGCTCCGCCACGCCCGTGACGGAGGACGGGGCCGACACGGCGCCCAGCCACTGCTTCAGGTCCACGGCGAGGTGCTCGCCGCTCAAGCGGGAGGCGAGAGCCTTCCGCAGCACCGGGTCCTGCTTCGCCAGGGTCAGCGCCACCTCGCGCTTGTCGGCGGCAAGCGACACGCTGATGCGTTCGCGCAGCGCCGCTGGCTTCATGGAGGCGGCTCGAGCTTGGGGGGCTGCGTTCATGCAAACGAACAGCGCGATGACCATCCCTATCCGCTTCATTGGATTCTCCGGTGGGTGAGAGAGGGTTCCGGGCCGGCAACAGCGGGGTGCCGGGCCGGATGCGCCCGGTCCCCGCGGCTGGCTCACTTCATCAGCGCGACATCGACGCGTAGCCGTCCACGTACCCGATCGTCGGGGCGTACTGTTCGATGTGCTGGCGGACCGGGCCGGGCAGGTTGGAATCCAGGGCGCTGGCCGAGTCCTGGACCGTCAACGGCTGACTCGCGACGACCTGCACGGTGAAGGCACCCTGGTTGTTGGCCTCGTTGCTCTCCGCGATGTCATCGTCCAGGTCCGCCACGAGGACCAGGTAGTAGGTCCCCGGCGCGATGGCCGTCGAGAAGGTGATGCCCGTGGACGGAACGGAGAACGTCCCCGCGCCCGTGCCCACGGAAATCCCGCCGATGTAGCTGAGCACGTTGTAGCTGGTATCCGTCAGGAAGACGCCCAGCGTGGACGAGGTCGTCACGGGACACGCCGTGTAGAGGTCCGCCGAGAAGCTGACCGTGCCCCCCGGCATGATGGTCGTGGGCGTCAGCGTTCCGGCCGTGAAGTAGAAGTCCGGGAGCTTGGTGGTGCCAATCAGCGTGTCGTCACCCCACGGGAGCCCAAAGTCCGCCTCGACCTGGATGTAGAAGCTCTGCGGCGCGCAGGCACTCGCGGCCGCCGCCAGCACGGTCTGCGCGCTGGCCTGGACCGTGGCGTAGGAGAAGGACGCTGTCTGGGTCCCCGTGGGCGGCAGGTAGAGCCCGTTTCCGGCCCACCCGAGCGTGATCTGACGCGAGTTCATCAGGACCCGGTTGGAGGTCCCCTGCGGGGTGGTCGCCAGGTAGAAACGGATTTGTGACGTGGCGATCAGGCTGCTTCCATTCAGGCCGTAGCTGATCGTGAAGGTGGAATAGGGATTGGCAACCGTCGTGGGCGCGGTCACCGTCGTGATACCCACCGCCGCCTGGGCCGGGACCGAAGCAATGCAAACCACTGCGAAGGCCGCCAACAGCAGATGCCTGGGTTTTGTCATTTTCGCAGAATGGACAATCCAAGGCATTCAAATCAAGAGTTCTCTGTGTGGGTGAGGTTGGCCCCGCCAGGTGATGTATGCCCGGTATCCGGGGCTACGCCGCATCATGGAAAATGATGCCCACCGTGTGTCTCATGCCGGAGCGCACGCGGCTGACACCGTGCCGCAGATTGACGCGGTAGGTGCCTCGCGTGCCCTGGACCGGGCGATGATGCACCGCGAAGACAACCGCGTCTCCCTGACGCAACGGGACGACCTCCGCCCGGGACTGCATCCGCGGCCGCTGCTCCGTCAGCACGAACTCGCCACCGGTGAAGTCCCGTCCAGGTTCGGAGAGGAGGACGGCCACCTGGAGCGGGAAGACGTGCTCGCCATACAGGTCCTGGTGCAAGCAGTTGTAGTCGTCCGCGCCGTAGCGCAGGAGCAGGGGCGTGGGCCGCACCTGCCCGGCTTCGTGGCATCGCGCGAGGAAGTCCGCGTGGACGTCCGGATACCGCACGTCGATGCCCATGGCCGTGTTCCAGCGGTTCGCGATGGGCGCCAGGCATGGATACAGCGCCGTGCGCAGTTCCGTCACGACCTCCGGCAACGGATGGTCGAAGTATTTGTATTCGCCCCGGCCGAACCCGTGCCGCGCCATCACCACTCGGCTGCGAAAGGCGTCGTCCACGCCGTAGAGCAACGCCAATGCTTCGCACTCGTCAGGCGTGAGCAGTTGCTCCAGCACCGCGCACCCACGGGCATCCAACTCCCGGCCCGCTCCCTCCCAATCCACCGAACGAACCCGTCTCCTCACCGCTGAGCCTCACGCTCCAGCAACGCGCGCTTTCGCTCCACGCCCCACCGGTAGCCAGACAGCGCCCCGTCATTCCGCACCACCCGGTGACACGGAATCACGACCGCCAGCGCGTTCGCGCCACACGCCTGAGCCACGGCCCGCACCGACTTCGGCGAACCAATCCGCTCCGCGATGTCCATGTAGCTCGCCGTCTTCCCCGCAGGAATCTCCCGCAGCGCCTGCCACACGCGCTGCTGGAACGCCGTGCCCCTCACGTCCAGTGGCAAATCCAGCCCCACGCGCGGCGCCTCCACGAAGCCCACGACCTTCGCGACCAACTGCTCGAACTTCGCGTCCCCGCCCACCAGTGTCGCCTGCGGGAAGCGGTCCTGGAGGTCCTTCGCCAGTGCGTCCGGATCATCTCCCATCAGGATGGCGCACACGCCCCGGTCGCTCGTGGCCACCAGGATGGGGCCCAGCGAGCACTCCGCGATGGCGAAGTGGATCTCCGTGTTCGCGCCCCCGGCGCGGAAGTTCGTCGGTGTCATGCCCAGGACCTGGCTGGAGGTTTCGTAGAAGCGACCGCTCGAATTGAATCCGGCGTCGTAGATGGCTTCAGTGACGGAGCCGCGCTTCGTCAGCCCCGTGCGGATCCGCTCCGCCCGCTGCGCCGCCGCGTAGCCCTTCGGCGTCAACCCCGTGACGGCCTTGAACACCCGGTGCAGGTGGTACGGCGACAGCCCCGCGCGCTCCGCCAGCTCCTCCAGGCTCGGCATCTCTTCGGCGGCCTGGATGAAGCGGCACAGCTCGGCCACCCGGTCCGCGTGCTTCACGGCGAGCGAGGGCTCCCCCGGCTTGCATCGCTTGCACGCCCGGTACCCCGCCTGCTCCGCCGCCGCCTTCGTCGCGTGGAACCCCACGTTCTCCGGCCGCGGCGTCCTCGCGCCACAGGACGGACGGCAGTACACACCCGTCGTCCTCACGGAATAGAAGAAGCGCCCGTCCTCCGCCGCGTCCCGAGCGACGACCGCCGCCCAGCGCGGGTCGCCCACCGTCGCCGCCGCGAGGGCCTCCGTCTTCGTCGCCATGCTCAGCCTCCTTTCGATGACCACGAGGCGAAACCTAACTCCCGGTTCCCAGGCCAGCACTCCGCGCCTTGCGGTCGAATTCGGACCGTCATGGGACAGGGCGTCATGTCGTGATGCTGTCCAATCGCGCCAGGAGTGAACCTCTCGCCATGCTCACGCAATGCGTGCCAGCACGCCCGCGTACGACGTGACAGGATGCCGCACCCTTTCCTCCTTCCCATGAGCAAGCCATGTCCCACCTGCGTCTGATGTGGAAGCGCTCCCGTCTACTCTGGCCCACGCTGGCCGCCTGCGCCTCGGCCACCGCCTGGGCCGCCCCCGCGTCCATCGCCGTCCCCAACGCCGGCTTCGAGACCGCCGCCGCCACCGGCCTTCCCCAGGGCTGGACGGCCTCGGGTCAGGGCAAGGTGTCCGCCCGCACCGACGCGAAGTCGGAGGGCAGCCGCAGCCTCGTCATCGAAAGCCCCCAGGGCGGCGCGGAGACCACCGTCGTGTCCGAGCCCGTGAAGCTCCAGGTGGGCCGCCTCTACCGGCTCTCCGCCTGGGTGCGCACCAAGGGCGTGCAGGCGGATGCGCAGGCGCGCTACCCCACGGCGCTGGGCGCGTGTCTGTCCATGCAGAGCTTCCCCTTCACCAACTGCTCTCCTCCGCAGGGCGCGGACTCCAGCGGCCGCGTGCAGGTGCTGTTCTTCGCCACCCAGTCCAGTGATCGCGTGCGCGCGCACCTGGGCCACAACGGCAAGGCCACCGGCACCGCGTGGTTCGACGACGTGAAGGTGGAGGAGGTGGACGACATCACCTCGTACATCCCCATGGAGAGCGTGCGGTGGGCCGGCAAGGGCTTCCGCTACGACGACGGCGGCTGGGTGTACGTGCACATCGAGGGCGAGCCCTACGAGCGCGGCCGGCAGTACGGCGAACTCGTGTCGCAGGAGATCGTCCGCTACATCGAGAAGCTGGGCATCCAGAAGGACAAGGCGGACGCCGCGAAGGGATGGGCGCAGGTGCGCCTGCTCGCGGACTCGCTGTTCCTGCGCCGCTTCGACCCCGAGTACCTGGAGGAGATGAAGGGCATCGCCGACGGCGCCAACGTGGGCGGCGCGAAGTTCAAGGGCCCGGATGGCAAGGAGCGCGACCTGGACGTGCTCGATGTCGTCGCCATCAACTCCGCCGTGGACCTGGGCCAGCTGGAGGACGCCAACCGCGTCACCGCGTCTCCGCTCTCCGGCCGCACCTTCCTCAAGGGCGAGGATGAGAACGGCCGGGCAGGGGAGGGCGACCACTGCTCGTCCTTCGTGGCCACCAAGTCCGCGACGAAGGACGGCCGCGTCGTCATGGGCCAGATCTTCATGTGGAACGGCTACACCGGCGTCCACTGGGACGTGATGCTGGACGTGCAGCCCACCAAGGGCCACCGCTTCGTGATGCAGACCTTCCCGGGCGGCATCCACAGCGGCTCTGACTGGATGCTCAACGACGCGGGCATCGTCATCGGCGAGACGACCGTGGGCCAGACGCCCTTCAACATCGACGGCACCCCGCAGAGCAACCGCATCCGCAAGGCCGTGCAGTACGCGAACTCCATCGACGACGTGGAGCGCATCCTCAAGGACCGCAACAACGGCCTCTACACCAACGACTGGACGCTCGCGGACACCAAGACGGATGAGGGCGCGTGCCTCCTCTTGGGCACCGCGAAGACTCGGCTGTGGCGCACCGGCAGCAAGGGCAAGGCTTCGGACACGCCCGGAAACCTCAAGGACTTCATCTGGGCCAACAACAACAACCGCGACCCGGAGGTCCGCAAGGAGTCCGTGCCCAACGCGAGCAACGCCCCGGTGGACCTGGCCTTCAACACCTGGAACCGCGACATCGCCTTCCAGGAGGCCTACGCGAAGTACGGCAAGGGCGGCTTCGACGTGGACAGCGCCACGCGCATGATGGCGTCCAGCCCCATCAACCGGCCCCACGCGTGTGACGGCAAGGTCACCACGTCGGAGATGACCGAGAAGCTGATGTTCCTGGCCCACTACGGCAAGACGACGCTGCGCGAGAAGATGGTGGGCAGCCGCTGGATTCCGGACCTGCCCGGCGCCACCCCGCACCTGTCCCTGGGCTACACCGCCTTCAGCCCCATCTACGTCGCGGATCAGCTGAAGGCAGCCAAGGCGAAGCAGAAGCCTGAGCCCAAGGCGGACAAGCCCAAGCGCGACTTCGCTCGCGTGAAGGACGCGCTCGGCTTCGACGAGAAGAAGCTCTGGGCCAACACGGTGTTCCCCGCCACGGACGCGGACAACTGGTTCGGCAGCGGCTCGGCGGCGTACTGGACGCTGCTCCGGGACCTGCCGGAAGGGGATGACCTCTCCAAGGCCTTCGACGCCCAGCGCGACGCGCTCGCGGACCTCAACGCCCGCTACCTCTACGTCACGGCCCGCGAGGGCGACGTGGTGCCCACCGCCGCGCGCACGGACTACGGCCGTTATGGCCAGTATGCGGTGCCTCGCATCAAGGGCACGTACCTGCTGCACCAGCTGCGGCTGACCCTGGGCAACGCGAAGTTCGCCAAGGTGATGGACGCGGTGCACACGAAGTTCGCGAACAAGAAGCTCACCACCCAGGACTTCATCCGCACCGCTTCGGAGGCCGCGGGCCAGGACGTGGGGCCGTGGGTGAAGCAGTGGGTGGAGCGCGGGGGCCTGCCCGCGCCGCGCCTCACCTCCCGCGCCCAGAAGGCGAAGGAGGGCTTTGAGGTAACGCTGAAGGTGGACCAGTCCGGCACGCCCTGGCGCTTCGCCACGCTAGTGGAGGTGCAGACGGAGAAGGGCGCCGTGCTGGAGCGCGTGGAGGTGAAGGGCTCGAGTGACACCTTCACCGTGAAGGTCCCGGACCGGCCGGTGCGCGTGGTGTTCAACGTGGGCAACGACATCCCTGTGGCCCGCGAGCGCTACCAGACCCTGGCCAACACGCTGGATGACTGGGACAAGCTCCTCTTCGTGTACGGCTCCGCGCGCCAGGTGGAGTCCATGCGCACGCTGGCGACGAACTACCGCGAGCAGTTGGCGGACGCGTCTCCGGAGCGCCTGGCCCCGCTCAAGCCGGACGCGGAGGTGACGGACGCGGAGCTCGCGGACCGCGACCTGGTCGTCTTCGGCGGCCTGGAGGACAACGGGCTCATGGCGCGCCTGGCGGCGGAGAAGAAGCTGCCTGTCGAACTGGGCCGGCGCTTCTTCCGCTGGCAGGGAAGGACGTACGGCCGTGCGGATGACGGCCTCGCGCTGGCGCTGCCCAACCCCTGGAACCCGAAGCGGACGATGTACCTCTTCGTCGCCAACAGCGGCCTGGAGCTGTGGCACATGACGCGCTCGTTCCAGCGCGGCCTCCAGAGCTGGGCCCTGTTCCGCGCGGGCGAGGTCAGCGGCAAGGGCTTCCACGCCACCGAGGGCCTCACCCAGGAGCTGTCCGTGGAGCTGCCCGCCCCCAAGCTGGGCATGCTCACCCCCTGAGCCGCGGTCGCTGAAATCCAGAAGCACCCAGGAAGGGCCGGCGGAGCGCGCTCCCGCCGGCCTTTCTTGCGTTCGGCTGCTTCCTCCCTCTGGAACCCCAGGCCGATTTGACTCCTGTGGGGAGAGGGTTAAATCTCCATTCAGAGAATGAATCGAGATTCAAAATCTGAGGCGCCCGTCAAGAAGCTGCGCTCTCGTCTGAAGGAAGCCACCGCCGACGCCATCCTGTTGGCGGCCGCGGCGGTGTTCGCTCGGGACGGCCTGCACGCGGCGAAGATGGAGTCCATCGCCGAGCAGGCAGGCGTGTCGGTGGGGACGCTCTACAACCACTTCACCGACCGCGCGGCCCTGCTGGACGCGCTGCGCGCGAAGCGCCGCCAGATGATGCTGGACCGGCTGGACGCGGCCCTGGCTCCCGTGGCGGAGCGGCCCGCTCGCGAACAGCTGCGCGCCTTCGTGACGGCGCTGTTCGCCCACGCGGCGGAGCGCGACGCGTTCGTGCGGGTGCTGGTGCAGCTGCCGGAAGACCCGGCGCGCAAGAGCCGCATCCTGGCGGAGCTCAGCAAGCGCGTGTCGGTCATCCTCGACCGGGGCATCCAGGCCGGGGAGGTCCGCGCGGAAGGGCGCGCGTTCTACCCGAATCTCCTGATGGGAATGGTGCGCGGCGCATTGGACCGCCTGCGCGAGGACGACGCCGCGAACCTTCCGGCAGCCGCCTGGGCGGAGGAGATCCTCCGCGTCTTCTTGAAGGGCATCGAGGTCGACTGACATGGCGACAGCCGTCGCAACACCGGAGGTCCTGGCGCCGGCAACGCCCAAGGCCCCCGTCAACAAGTGGCTCGTCACGCTGTCGGTGACGTTCGGCACGCTGATGGGCGCCATCGACTCGTCCATCGTGAGCGTTGCGCTGCCTCAAATCCGCGGCGCTGTCGGCGCCACGGTGCAGGAGATCACCTGGGCCACCACCGGCTTCGTCATCGCCACGGTGATGGTGATGCCGCTCACGGGCTTCCTGGGCCGCATGTTCGGCCAGAAGCGCGTGTACCTGGCGTGCCTGGTGCTCTTCGTCGCGGGTTCGTTCCTGTGCGGCTTCGCGTGGAACCTGCCCACGTTGGTGCTCTTCCGCTTCCTCCAGGGTCTAGGGGCAGGCGCGCTTCAACCCACCGAGCAGGCCATCCTCCGGCAGACGTTCCCGCCGAAGGAGCAGGGCACCGCGATGGCCATCTTCGGCATGGCCGTGATGGTGGGCCCCGCCATTGGCCCCACGCTGGGCGGCTACATCGTGGACAACTGGCACTGGTCCTGGATCTTCTTCATCAACGTGCCGGTGGGCATCCTGGGCTTCTTCATGGTGGTCCGCTTCGTCCAGGAGGACGAACAGTTGCGAGCCACCGCGCGCCAGGAAGCCGAGAAGCAGCGCAAGCACATGGACTGGTCCGGCATCACGCTGCTCTGCATGGGCCTGGCCTCGCTCCAGTACTTCCTGGAGGAGGGACAGGCGGATGACTGGTTCGAGTCCCCCATCATCGTCATCTGCGCGCTGCTCTCCGCCACGTGCCTCATCGCCTTCGTCATCCGCGAGCTGACCGCGGAGGCGCCCGCGGTGAACTTGCGGCTGTTCAAGGACCCGGTGTTCGCGTCCGGCACGCTCCTGGGCGCGCTGGTGTTCGCGGTGCTCATGGCCAGCATGTTCCTGCTGCCGGTGTTCATGCAGGAACTCCTGGGCTTCACCGCGACGCAGTCCGGCCTCTCGCTGATGCCTCGCACGCTGGTGATGATGGTGATGATGCCCATCGTCGGACGGCTGTACGGCAAGGTGCCGGCGCGGGTGTTGGTGGGCATAGGCATCGTGTTCGCGGGCTTCGGCGCGTTCGAGATGAGCCACTTCTCGCTCGCCACCGGCTCCAGCAACATCATCGCGGCCATCGCGCTGCAGGGCGTGGGCTTCAGCCTGATGTTCGTGCCGCTCAGCGCCACGGCGCTCGGCAACATCCCGCGTGAGCGGATGGCGGACGCGACGGGCCTCAACTCCCTCTTGCGCCAGATTGGCGGGTCCGTGGGCCTGGCCATCTTCACCACGCTCCTGTCGCGCTACACCGTGCTGTCCAAGGCCTCCATCGCGGCGCACCTCAACCCGGAGCGGTGGGAGGTCGCCAGCCGCATGGCCGCCACGCAGAAGGGGCTCATGCAGCACGGCCTGGACGCCGCGAGCGCCAGCATGGCCAGCCTCCAGATGATGGTGGGCAACGTGTCACGGCAGGCCATGGTGCTCGCGTTCGACAAGCTCTTCGTCTTGGCGGCGCTGATGTTCGTGGTGGTGCTGCCGCTCATCTATTTCCTCAAGGACCCCCCGAGCGTCGGGGGCTCCCACGAGAAACCGCACATCGACGTGGAGATTTAAGACATGGCAACGACAACGACTGCTCCCCAACTCGTCCCCGAAGCGGCGCCCGCGCCCGCCTCCGCGGCGCAGGCGAAGCGCGGCAAGCGGGGCTTCCTCATCCTCGGTGGCGTCGTGGCGGCCATCGTGCTGGCCATTGGCGGCTTCAAGATCGTCACGGCAGGGCAGGAGACCACCGACGACGCGCAGGTGGAGGCGGACGTGGTGCCCCTGGCCGCGCGCGTGTCCGGCCCCGTGGTGAAGGTGGCCGTGCTGGACAACGCCACCGTGCACCAGGGCGACGTGCTCCTCCAAATCGACCCGCGTCCCTATGAGGCCCGCGTGAAGCAGGCGGAGGCCGAGCTGGAGTCCGCGCGCGCCCAGGCCGTCGCGGCGGACGCGCAGGCCACGGTGGCGGAGGCCGGCGCGAAGGGTGGCCTGTCCAGCGCGAAGGCGCTCGTGTCCACGAGTACGTCCGCGGTGAGCGGCGCCCAGGCGCAGGTGGCGGCGGCCCGCGCGGCGCTGGCTCGCGCGGAGGCGCAGGCCCGCAAGGCCACGCTGGACCTGGATAGGACCCAGAGCCTGCGTCAGCAGAACGTGGTGGCGCAGAGCGCGCTGGATGACGCGCGGACGTCCAACGAGACGGCGCAGGCCGCGCTCGAAGGCGCCCGCGCGCAGCTCGCCCTGGCGGAGGAGGGCCGACGCACCGCGGAGAGCAAGGTGGCGGAGGCCAGGGGCCAGCTCGACGTGAGCGCCCCCATCGACGAGAAGATCGCCGCCGCCCAGGCCAGCGCGTCGCTGGCGCACGCGCGGGTGAAGGGCGCGGAGGCCGCGCTCGACCAGGCGAAGCTCCAGTTGGAGGACACGCGCGTCGTCGCCCCGGCGGACGGCCAGGTGTCCAAGCTGTCCGTGCACGCGGGCCAGCTGCTCACCCCCGGCCAGGCCGTGGCGGAGCTGGTGCCCACGACGACCTACGTGGTGGCGAACTTCAAGGAGACGCAGGTGGGGCACATGCAGCCCGGCCAGCGCGTGGAGGTGGAGCTGGACGCCTTCTCTGGTGAGAAGCTGGAGGGCAAGGTGGAGAGCCTCTCTGGAGGCACCGGCTCCCGCTTCTCCCTGCTGCCGCCCGACAACGCGTCCGGCAACTTCGTCAAGGTGGTGCAGCGCGTACCCGTGCGCATCTCCTGGGTGCACCCGCCGCAAGGCCTGGCCCTGCGCGCCGGCCTCTCCGCCGACGTGACGGTGCACACGAAGTAGGCCCCAGCCCGAAGCCCCACACCCCAGCGCCGCGCCCCCCACGGGGCGCGGCGCTTCTTTTTGGGGCTGACACGTCATGGCCAATCCTTGACGCGTCAATGGCCACGTCCGCCACTGCCGGGACATGGCCCCTGTCTGTAGAATGTGCAGTATTTCTGGAATTTCTGCGCTTCCCTTGAGGGGAGTGTCTTTTGCATCAGCTCCTTCCCCACCGCGAGGAGCAAAGGCATGAGCACGACCTACAAGATTCACCCGGCCATTGGCGTGGCCCGCGTCGGAGACAGCGAGGACTACTACCTCGGTCCCGAGGAGGCAGGAGGACTGCCGCTGGAGGTGGCGGGCGGCAGCGTGACCCGGTTCCGCGATGCCAGCATGGCGGTGCGCAGACAGGCGGCGCGCTTTCAAATCCACGCCTACGACTCGCCCGGCTCCAACGGGCGCAGGGTCCAGCCGGGTGAGGGCGGAATCAAAGACATCCGCTGGACGGTCCACCTGGCCAACAAGAAGTCCGCCTGGTACGAGTTCCGGCAGCAACAGGGTGCGGACGGCACCTACGCCGTCGACCACCCGCTGCGAAATCCTCGCACCGTGGGGAATGACCGCAACGCGCTCATCCTCGACGCGGGGCCGCGCACCGTCACCTGCCTGGGCAGCGCGGGCGGTCCCACCACTGTGCAGTGTGAGCTGCTCCCGGCGTCGGCCCGCCCATCGCGACTCCTCCCCGAAGGCAGCGACATCACCACCCTGGGAAAGCTCGTCACGGATGCCCGGGGCTATCTCCACGCGGTGGGCGGCTACGGCAAGTCCGGTGTGTCGGTTCGCTATGACATCACGAGTGGGCTGCTGGAGGACTGGGCGCGGTACCACACGCTGGAAAAGGTGAGCGGCCTCAGCGGGAAGGCGCAGGACATCCTCCTCGCGCTGAAGAGCATCGCGGACATCGGCTACGACACCCAGGCGGCGTTCGACGCCGCCGTCGCCTCCGTCCTCACGGCCCCCAGCCTGGGGCTCACGCCCGATCAGGTGACCCAGGCGAAGGGGTTCATCGACACGAACGCCTACCCCCAGCCCCGGCTGGACACGTACGCCAACAACACCTTCTGGTGGGATGACATCTCGGACGGGCCCGTCACCGCGACGCTGGTCATGGATGACAACTCGGAGCACGAGGTGGAGTTCCCCGCGTGGGTCGTGGTGGGGCCCCCCGGGTACGCGCCTCAAATCCTCAACGTCATCACGCTCTACGACACGCTCTTCGACACCTTCGTCACCCAGAGGGGGCTCGTCCCCGGGCTCTACCAGGGTGGGCAGTTCCAGCAGGACTACACGCCCAACTTCCAGGCGGACCTTCTTCCCATCCTCAGCCGCCCCGCCGCCTATCAGTGGGTCGCTGACGTGGGTCCGCAGGGCAATGGCAGACACGATGCCATCCAGGGCGGCAACCTGGGCCCCCGCTTCCTTCAGCGAATCCGGAACCCCGACGACGTCAACGCGCCGACGCCGGACCTCATGCCGAAGATGGCGGGCGACAACCCCATCTCCGACATCATCCCCCGGAAGTTCCTGAGCCTCACGCGGACCCAGTACTTCCTCCTCCAGCAATACAGTGCCGGCAAGGTCGACCACTCGTCCCCCCCGCCCCCCGCGTCGGAGGGAGCGCGGCTGGACCGCGCCGTGCTGGAGAACTGCGTGGGCGGCGCGTTCTGCCCGGGCATCGAGATGACGTGGATTGCCCGGGACGCGAACTTCTTCCAGGACGACCCGGCCGCGGGCTTCCGCTTCAAGCACCGCGACAGGCCCACCGGCCAGCCGCTCCAGTGGAGCATCAATCCGCACGACGGGCTGGGCCTGGAGCCGGGGGATGCCAGCAAGTACATGGCGCTGCCATGGCAGGCCGACTTCAACGAGTGCTCCAACCAGACCGTCCAGGGGACGTCGCTCTGGTGGTGGCCCGCCCAACGGCCCTACTTCGTGAGCTACCTGGGAGACGACCAGCAATGGCACCAGGACTATTGGACGCGTCCGACGGACATCAACTTCGACACGGACGAAGCCATGGTCTTCCATTGGAAGGAATTGGGCTTCGTCCTCAAGCGGTCGGATGCCCCCGCCCCCCAGCAGGGCCCTGAATCCGCGCCAGGATTGCCGCCCGCGCCCACGTTCATCGAGGTGGAGCGGACGTACGCGCCCGCCACGGGCCAAGAGGAACCGGCCCTCGCGAAGGTGGCCAACTCGTGAGCGAGGACTCCTGCGACGTGGCCGTCATTGGCGGCGGCCCCGCGGGCGCGGCCATGGCCGTGGCCTTGAGGAGGAAGGCGCCGTCGCTCTCCGTCACCCTGGTCGAGCGGACCACCTATGACGCCCCCCGGCTGGGGGAAACCCTGCCGCCGGACGTCCGCCTGTCGCTGTCACGGCTCGGCGTCTGGGAAAGCTTCCTGCGCGACGGGCACCTTGCCTCCCGCGGCACGGCGTCATGCTGGGGCAGGGCGGAGCCGGGCTTCAACGACACGATGATGTCCCCCTGGGGTTCCGCCTGGCACCTGGACCGGACGCGCTTCGACGAACGGCTGAGCGTCGAAGCCGCCCGGCAAGGCGCTCGGGTGCTGCGGGCGACGACCCTGGTGGACTCGGAATCCCTGGGGCGCAACGGCTATCGGCTCCGCCTGTCCCATGGGGCGGCAGACCCCAGCACGCTGCGGGCACGCTTCGTCGTGGACGCCACGGGAGGCAAGGCCACCTTCGCCTCGGCACGCGGCGCGCGGCGGCTCGTGAGCGACCGCTGCTTCGCCGTGTATGGCTCCTTCCAGCTTCAGGGCGGCGCGGTCTTCCCCACCCACGCGCTGGTGGAGTCCTGCCCGGAGGGTTGGTGGTACTCGGCGTTGCTGCCGAGAGGGCGGGTCGTCGTCGCGCTCGTCGGCGATGGGGACTCCTTGCGCGGCTTGCGCTGGGCCACGCCCGAGCCCTGGATGAACCTGCTGAAGCAGGCGCCGGTGACCTGGGCGCGGCTGGACGCTTGTGACTTCGTCGGCGAGGCGCTCATCGCGGTGCCCGTGCTCGTCGGACAGTTGGACCGGCCACGAGGGGAACAGTGGCTCGCCGTGGGCGACGCGGCGTGCACCTATGATCCGCTGTCCTCCCAGGGCATCACCAAGGCGTTGGGCTCCGCGCTCCTGGCCGCCGACGCGCTGGAGCGCTGCCTGAGCGGCGACGCGGACGCGCTCCAGGACTACGAGTCCATGCTGAACGCGCGGTTCCAGGACCATCAACGCACACGCGGCGTCTACTACCGCCAGGAACAGCGGTGGCCCCAGGCCCCCTTCTGGATGAACCGGTGGGAGGCGCTGCCCGCTCCCGCCGCGTCCCCAGCGCAGTCCCGCCGCTCCCATTCCACCGAGGTGAACCCATGAAGACGAGATATGCGCGTCATGTGATTGTCGCGGCGGGCGTAGGGCTCGCCATCGCGGCCGCGGTGGTCGTGCGGAGCGGGGCGCCCAAGCCAGTGGTCCTGGCCACGAGCGGCAGCGGAGGGGATGGCCTCGTCCCTCCGCCCTATCCCGTGTTCCCGCGAGGCAATGCCCTGCTCACGCCTCTCGCCGAGTCCAGCGACGAGGCCCAGGCATTCCTGAAGTTCTACTCGACGCAGTTGGGTGTTCAGCTGCCCAGGATCCAGAGCGCTGACCTCGTCAAACTGCCGCCCCGGAACCTGGACATCGCGCACAACGGACTGAACCTCGGCAGCCAGGACTTCAACTCCTCGCTGGTGTGCCAGTCCTGCCATGACTCGGATTGGAAGGCCCAGGGCAGCGACCTGCCGGAGATGGCGTTCTGGCAGCAGCCCACGGTCAACAGCCTCTGGCCGAGCGGTGGCGCGGGCCCCATGAACCTGTCCGCCAACTGGTCCCCCTTCGGAGACTGGAGCGCGTCCATCAAGGCCCTGGCGGGCCGGGACCCTGTCTTCCTCGCGCAGGTGGAGACGACCCGTTCGTTGTCTCCTCACCAGCCCTACCAGGTGGACCAGCTCTGTCTGCGATGCCATTCCCCCCTGGCGGAGCGCCAGGCCCTGGCCAACAACGCCCCGTTCGACCACTTCACCCTCTACGCGACGCCAGAGGGCGCGCCCTACAAGAACCCGTTCCCCTCGGCCTCCTCGGCGGATTCGCAATACGCGACCTACGGCGCGCTGGCCCGGGACGGACTCTCCTGCGCCGTCTGTCATTCCATGGCGCCGAAGGAGGGCCAGCCCTGGAATGGCGCCGACTACGGCTTCTTCTATGGCTCCGACGGAGACCTCTTCGGCGCGGGCGTCTCGGACCGGCTGGTCAGCGCGGAGGAGAAGAAGACGCAAACGCCGCCGTCCTTCCCCTTCACCTCGTCCATGAACCTGCACCCCGGCGCCATCCTCGGGCCTGACTTCGGCCTCAACGCGAAGCCCATGGCCGCTGCGGGGGTGAGCCTGGAGACCGCGGCGCACGTGGACGGACACAGCTACCTGCGCGACTCCATGGTCTGCGGCGCCTGCCACGTCGTCATCCTCCCCAAGGTCCCCACCAACTACAGGCCTGGCATGCGCATCGCCGACGCGAGCGAAGGCTACGAGCGCCCCGCGAGCTGCGACGCCAGCAAGACGACCTTCGACGCCAACGGCAACTTCACGAAGGACCCCTGTGTCGCGCTCGCCTATGAGCAGACCACCTACTTCGAGTGGCTCAACAGCGGCTATCCCGACTCCAAGACGACGTGCCAGGGCTGCCACATGCCGCTCACCTCGCCGTCATCCCCCCACGACAACCGCGTGTACGTGGCGCAGTACAACGACGACCTGGACCCCTTCTACCAGGGCAGTCCGCCCCCGGTGGCGCGCGAGTACAACCGCCACACGTTGCTGGGCATCAACCTGTTCGTTCACGAGATGTTCCAGCAGTTCCCGGACGTGCTCGGGCTGGACTTCTACCTGTCGCAGGACTCACGCATCCCGCCCTACCTCCAATCCCCAGACATCCTGAACCGCACGCCCAACCTCGTCCCCAATCCGGGCGCCGAGGATGGCAATACGAAGGGCTGGAGCGAGCAAAGCGCCATCGCCGCCGTCCAGAAGGTCACGGGCGACCACGGCCGCTCCATCCACCCGAGCCACGGCCGCTACTTCTTCCAACTCAACCCGGGCAGCGCGACGCTGAGCATCGACCTCAGCCGCTACCAGGACGCCCTCCAGAAGGGAGGCGGCAAGACGACCCTCCTCTGGGGCGCCACCGCCTGGTGCGACCAGCTCTCCTGCGGTGAGCTCGTCGTGCGCGCCTTCAACGCGCAAGGAGTCGCGGCGTCCACGACACCTCCGCTCGCGGTCGACCCGGGACAGTCGAGGTGGCAGGCGCGTCAGGCGACCATGGCCGTGGGCGCGGACACCCGGCGGCTGGAGCTGGGCTTCACCGGCCGGAGTGGCGAAGTGCTCCTCTTGGATGACCTCTTCCTCGCCCTGCGCTTCCCGGATGGCACCGTCGCACCGCTGACGGATGCCAGACGCAACTACGTGGTCGCGCAGAACCTGCTCAACGCCGAGCAGTCCATCCTGGACCTCGCGTACAGCACGGCCCAGGGCTCCTACAATCCGCGGCTCCCCGCGGTGCAGGTTTCCCTGGGGAACATGTCCACCGACAACGGCATGCTGAGCGTCCCCGTCACCCTCCTCAACAACGCGGGTCACAAGTTCCCCAGCGGCGCGGGCTTCCGCCGGGCATTCATCCAGTTCGAGGTCCTGGACGCGTCCGGCAAGGCGCTCTGGGCGTCGGGACAACCCAACGCGCAAGGCGCCATCTGCAATGGCCCCTGCAATGCCAATGGCGACAACATCCTCACCAGCGAGTTCTCGTCAGACCCCGGCCAGCTCCAGCCGCACTTCCAGACCCTCCAGCGGCAGGACCAGGTCCAAATCTACGAGGTCCGCGTCATGGACGACGTCAAGAAGGTCACCAGCCTGGAGCTCCAGCAGTTCAAGGACTTGAAGGACAACCGGATCCTCCCCGCGGGCTGGAAGCCGCCGAGCCTGCGCAAGTCCGGCGAGCTTCAGCTGGGGCTGGACCTCTACCAGCTGGCTCAAATCACCATGCCCTTGAGCGCGGTTCAGGGAACCCAGCCTGCCATTGAGAGCGACCCGGACTACCCCAACGACAGCCATCCCCAGGAGGCCGAGGGCGAAGACACGCTGGTGTACCAGGTTCCCCTGGCGGAGATTCCTTCGTGGGCCTCCATCCGGGTCCGGCTGAACTACCAGAGCATTCCTCCGGGCTATCTCGGCGCGCGGTTCAAGGACGCGCTCCAGGGAAACCAGCAGCCGGGGCCTGCCATGAGCCGGCTCATCTACATGAGCAGCCACCTCAACACGAAGACGTCCATGCAGAGCCAGACCTATGGCGCCGCCCAGCCCACAGAGATCATGAACAACTGGTCCATGGTCCTGGGTGAGGCCCGGGTGACGAAGCGCTGAAGCACCGCGGCACCCACGAGAAAACGGCCACCGGCTCGCAAGAGCCGGTGGCCGCTTTCATTCAGCCAGGCTTGCCGCTCCGCTCAGCGGAAGACGGTGGTGTGGGAGCCGAGCACGATGCCGCGCTTGCCCGCCAGCGCCTTGCACCGCTCGGGAGACATCCCCAACTGCTCCGGCGTGAAGAGCCGGCCGAAGAGGCGGTGGTCATCGGAGACGAACGGCAGGACGCGGACCGTGATGGACATCCCCGGAAGCGGGGCAAGGCCATGGGACCAATACGAGTAGTCAATGGTCGTCGAGTAGTCGGCCGGCACGAAGCAGTCGATCCCCGTGTGCCAGTTGCGGTTGCCGTCCTGGTCCGGGAGCGTCTGGGGCACCGTGGTCTCCCCCAGGCTGATGAGAGGCGAGGGCCCCGGAGTCCCCGCCGAGAAGGCGACGCTCGCCCCTGCGGGGACGTTCACGCACTTGATGTCGAAGGTCACCATCGCCGCGGCGGAGCCATGGGGGTAGATGACGCCCTTGGTGGTGTAGTCCGGCTTGTTTGCATCCACGATGGTGACGTTCCGCCAGCCGAACCCCGGGTTGTCCAGGATGAACTCCGTCAGCTGGTCCATGTTGCCCACGGCCGTGGTGGGAACAGGATTCGGGTGCGCCGTGGTGGAGACCCGGGAGATGAGGCAGTAGTGGTCAGGGGTGGGGGCTCTCCAGACGAACGGGTTGTCCGTCACGGCAACCTTGCCGCTGTCGGCCTTGATGATGTTCTTGCTGTTGTTGTCGACGTTCTTGTCGCTGGTCTGCAGCTCATTGCCTGCCCACAAGTAGGGGTACAAGAGCAGCGTCGCCGGCACGGCATACAGCGACACGCTTCCGGACTGGGTTGCTCCCGCCAGGTTCTTGGCGCGCAGGTAGATGTAGTTGTCGCCGCTCTCCGTCAGGTTCTGCCCCACATCCGAGCTGTAGTTCCCGGCGAAGAACTCCGCCGGATTGAGCGTGGGGGTGAGGCCCTGGGGAATGATGTCCGGCGATTGATAGGCAATGGTGTTCTTCGACTCAGCTCCGAAGTTGCGATCACCGGTGTCACCGGTGTTCACACGGAAGAACAAATCATTGTACTGGGTCATGGGTGTCCGCCTTGGGTTGGGTGACATTCCCCGTGAGGCGTGGCTCGCAGGGGTGCGGCCCTGCAAGTGCATCCTGAATGCCAAGGATGTTCGAATCCCAACTGGTTGGAACCATTTGGGCGGCCCGGCGAAACGGTGGGCCTTCCCCATGACCCTGACGTGGCAGGCCCAGGGGCTGACGTGTCAGCCCGCCTGCCGTCAGAGCGTGACGGCCATCTCCACGTCCGCGCGCGAGTAGCCCGTCTCCCGGGCAATCTCCGGGCCCTCGCGCGTGGTGACGAAGCCATGCTTGCGGTACAGGCCCAGCGCGGGCCCCAGCGCGCTGTTCGTCACCAGCACCATCCGCTTCGCGCCACGCTGCCGGGCCGTGACCAGCGCGGCCCGCATCAGCGCGTCGCCCAGGTCTCGGCCCCGCGCCTCCGGGGCCACCGCCATCTTGCACAGCTCGAACGTGTCCGCGTCCTCGCGCCTGAGCGCACACGTGCCCAGCACCTGTCCGTCCACGAGCGCGAAGAACACCTCGCCCCCCGGCGCCACGAACATCCCGTGGGGATCCGCGAACGAGGCCTCATCCGAGCCCTCGATGCGGAAGTCCTTCTCAATCCATTGCCGGTTGAGCCGCGCGAAGTGCTCGAGCAGCTCCGGCCGGTAGGGGACGACCTCGACGGATGCAGGGGCCATGGCACTCACGCGGTGGCGGCCACCGCGGCGGGCTTCTTGCGCAGGAAGAGCGCGAAGATGAGCGCCACGATGCTGATGCCCACCAGCGTAATCAGCCCGTCCGCCGCGATGGTGGCGCGCGTGCCGATGCCGCGGAACTCCGACGCGTGCCCGTCCAGCGCCGTCGTGTAGCTGATGGCGAAGTTGGAGGCCGCGACGAAGAGCGAGTACTTCGTCGTCACCGCCGCGCCGTCGTTCACCATCTCCAGCACCATGCCGGCGAAGGCCGCGAAGCCCGCGCCGTTCGCGAAGCTGTACGCGAGCGAACCCCAGATGTACGTGTCCGTCGTCATGGGCCCCGCCGCCATGGCGAACGCGCACATCGCGGTGGCCCCGCCCATCAGCGCGTACGCGAGCTTGCGGTTCATCCGGTCGGACAGCCAGCCGCCCATCAGTGAACCCACCGCGCCGGTGACGGCCATGCCCGGCCCGTTCACCATCTCCACCGTGTGCTCCGGCACCTGGTACGCGCCCGCCATCGCGCTGAAGAGGTTGCTGAGCGCGCCGCAGCTCACCGGCGCCAGGCAGAGCACCAGCATGATGAGCCCGTCGCGGCTGAAGGCCGTCTTCACCAGGTCCATCACGATGCTCTTCACCCGGTCCACCGCCGCCTTGAGCAGCGGCCCGGTGGGCACGGTGGAGGGATCATGCCGCTCGGTGATCCAGAAGATGCCCGCGCCGCTCGCCAGCACCAGCGTGGCCAGCACGATGCCCGCCACCTGCCGGGAGAACTGGGTCGCCAGGAAGATGGCCAGCGCGCCCATCATCGCGGTGGAGCCCACGTTGCCCGCCATCTGCCAGCCGCCCGTGCGCCCCTTGTCGGACGGCTTGGACGTCGTGGCCATCAGCCCGTTGAGCGCCGCGTGCGCCGTCGTCGCGGCGGCCTGCAACGCCGTGAGCAGCAGCGTGAAGACGCCCAGGTGCTGCGCGGGCTCCGGGAACATCGCGCACGCCAGGAGCAGCAGCGCGGTGAGCAGCGTGCTCACGCCGTACCAGACGCGGCGCCACGGCCCCAGGTCGATGAGCGGCACCCACAACAGCTTCCACGCGTGCGGTGAGAACGCCGTGCCGGACAGCACGCCAATCTCCGCCAGCGGCATCCCGTCCTTCGCCAGCCAGTACGGCACCGCCGTCTGCAGGTATCCCACCGCGGCGCCGAACTGCACCTCCAAGAGGCCGAACAGCGGGGGCCAGGCCCAGCGCGGTTCCTCGGCGGAAGCGGTGGCCGGAAGGGCAGTCTCTTGTTCAATCAAGGGCGACACCTACAGGGGAGGACAGGGGAGGGTGGGATTCTAGACACCTCCTGCGTCCTGCACAGCCCAACGCACTGCGCCGTCTCCTCGGAAGCACGGGGTGGGAGGGTGCCCTTCAACGGGGAGTCCTGGTCCATGCCGGAAGGCAGGACTAGCTTGCCCGCGCTTCCCCCCACAACCCCGAGGTCCCCCGATGACGTTGAAGACCCGACTGCTGGTCGTCTCCACGGCTGGCCTGTTCGCCGCCGCGCCCGCCGTGGCCAAGCCGCTGGATGGCGCCAGCACCGACGTGATGATCCAGGGCTTCCACTGGAACTCCGCCAGCGCGGGCGGGTGGTGGAACACGGTGAAGAACAACGCGGCCGCGGTGAAGGCCGCGGGCTTCACGATGATCTGGCTGCCGCCGCCCTCGGACGCGGCGTCCACGCAGGGCTACCTGCCCCGGCAGCTCAACGTGCTCAACTCCAGCTACGGCACGGAGGCGGAGCTCACCCAGGCGCTGGCCGCGCTCAACGCGCAGGGCGTGAAGCCCATCGCGGACATCGTGGTGAACCACCGCGTGGGCACCGCCAACTGGGCGGACTTCACCAACCCCACCTGGAGCGGCTGCAGCGCGGTGGCCGCGGGTGACGAATGGCCGAGCGCCTGCGGCAACGCGGACAGCGGCGAGGGCTACGCCGCGGCGCGAGACCTGGACCACTCGCAGGCGAACGTGCGCGCGGACCTGAAGACGTGGATGGGCACCCGCCTGAAGGGCGTGGGCTTCGCGGGCTGGCGCTTCGACTTCGTGAAGGGCTTCGCGGGCAGCTACGTGAAGGAGTACGTCACCGCGACGGACCCGTGGTTCTGCGTGGGTGAGTTCTGGCCCACGAACTACTTCGACGCGAACAACCCCAACAACTGGAAGCAGCAGATCACCAACTGGGTGGACGCGACCACGGGCACCTGCGCCGCGTTCGACTTCGCCACCAAGGGCCTGCTCAACGACGCGCTCACCAACAACAACTACACGCGTCTGAAGGCGTCCGACGGGAAGCCCGCGGGCGGCATCGGCTGGTGGGCCAGCCGCCACGTCACCTTCGTGGACAACCACGACACCGGCCCCAGCGAGACGTGCGGCAACGGGCAGAACCACTGGCCGGTGCCCTGCACCAAGGTGATGACGGGCTACGCCTACGTGCTCACCCACCCGGGCATCCCCACCGTCTACTGGGGGCACTACTTCAACTGGGGCCTGGGCAGCTCCATCAAGACGCTGATGGACATCCGCAAGAACGCGGGCCTCACGTCTGAGTCCACCGTCAGCATCCAGCGCGCGGAGAGCGGCCTGTACGCGGCCATCATCGGCGGCAAGGTCGCGGTGAAGCTGGGCACCGGCTCCTGGACCCCCGGCACCGGCTGGACGCAGGCCGCCACCGGTACGGACTACACCGTGTGGACCACCAACACGCCGCCGCCCACCGGCACCACCGCCAACGTGGAGTTCGTGTGCAACAACGGCACGACCGTGATGGGCCAGAACGTCTACGTCACCGGCGGCGTCGCGGAGCTCGACACCTGGAGCCCCACCACCACCAAGATTCTCAGCCCCACCGCGTACCCCACCTGGCGCGGCACCTACGCGCTGCCCGCGAACACCACCGTGCAGTGGAAGTGCCTCAAGCGCGACGGCAGCGGCAACGTCGTCTGGCAGGGCGGTGGCAACAACACCGTCACCACCCCGGCCGCCGGCGGCAGCATCACCGCCACCGCCAGCTTCTAGGACGCACCCCTCCAAACCTCTTCGGCATCGGCTCCCTGGGGGGAGGAAGCCGGGCTGGCTGGCGAGCAGGTAAATGCGCTGCGAGGGGCTGCTCCAGCGGCACGCCCTGGCCCCTGTGCGGACGGTAGCCCCTTGGCCACTCTTGGCCTGGGGGTCCACCGTCATGGCCCGGGTGGTGCTGGAGCGTGCCTGTGACGCGGCGTGGAGGGGGCGGGCTGAAGCGCGTTGATCAGCCTGCACTCATCTCAGGGGGAGGACATCAGCCGGACGCCATGCTCGCGCACCAGCGTGGCCCTCGCGGCCTCGGAGACAGCCGTCTCGCGCAGGTCGAGCTCACGAAGGAGGGGAAGCCGGTGGAGCGCGGGCATGCCGGCGTCCGTGACCTTCGTGCGCAGCAGGTACAACGTGAGCAGGGAGCCCGGGAGGTGAACGAGCGCCTCGTCCCCGAGGCGGGTGCCGGCGAGGCTCAACCAGGAGAGCTTCTCGAAGCCCGCGAGCATCCGCGCCCCGTTGTCATCCAGCCAGGTGCCTCCCAGGTCGAGCTTGACGAGGTGGGGGAGCTTCTGGAGCGGTACCAGCCCTGAGCCGCTGATGGGGTTCCCCGAGACCTGGAGTGACTCCAGCTCCCGCAACTCGGAGAGCTGGCCAAGCCCCAGGTCCGTGAGGAGCGTGCGGATGGCGCGGAGCGACTGCAGCCGGGAAAAGGTCCGAAGGGTGGCCACCCACCCGTCGTTGAAGTCGGTCCGGCTCAGATCCAGGTGCCGCAGGACCATGCGCGAGCCGAGCTGCTTCAATGCCTCGGGGCCGATGCGCGTGGCACTGAGGTCGAGCCGGGAGAGCAGCTCCAGGGGCTCCAGCGACGCGAGCGACGCATCCGCCAGCGCGAGACCCGAGAGCCCGAGGCTCTCGAGCTCCTGGTGGCTGGCCAGCGCAGGGAGGCCGCTCCCGGTGACCGCCGTGCGCGACAGCTCCAGGTCGCGCAGGTGGTGGAGGCCCTGCAGGTGGCGCAGCGCCGCGTTCCCGAGCAGGGTGTCGTCGAGATGGAGAACCTCCAGCCGTGTGAGCCCGGCAAGGTGACGAACCCCTGGGCCGCGGATGCGTGTCTTGCTGAGCACCAGCACCCGGAGCACCGGCAACCGCGCCAGGTGGACGAGCCCCGCATCCGTCACCCCGGTGCTTCCCAGGTGGAGCGCGTCCAGCATGCGCAGCCCTGCGATGTGCGCCAGGCCTGAGTCCGAGACGGCCGTCCGCGCCAAGCCCAGCCAGCTCAGGGCCGGCATTCTCCTCAGGGCGCCGAGGCCGGCATTCGTGACGTGGGTGCCGCTCAAGACGAGTGTGCGCAAGCGGTCCCCGGGCAGGGACGCAAGGACCGTGTCATCGACCGTGGTGTCCGAGAGATCCAGCCACTCCAGCTCCGTCTGTGCCGCGAGCAGGCCGAGCCCCCGCGGGCTCACCGACGTGCCGCTGAGCGAGAGCCGGCGCAGCGTCGTCAGCGAGGCGAGGAGAACCAGCCCCCGGTCGGACACCGCCGTGGCATCCAGCCGCAGGATGGCCAGGTGTGGCATTCCCTGGAGAGAGGCGAGCCCCGCATCGGTTACCCGTGTGCCGTCGAGGTGCAGGGCCTTCAACCGTGCCGCGTTCCTCAGGGCGGCCAGGTGCTCGTCGCCGAACGCGGTATCGGAGAGATGGAGCGATACGACCGAGGAGCCCTCGACGAGGAGCGCGAGCAGGGCTGGGGCGGGGAGGCCTTGCTCCCCGAAGGAGAGACCGGGGACGCGGTATTCGCGCAGCACGGCGGCCAGCGCCTGGGCCTCGGCCGGTGTGCTCACGGGCTCCAGAGGCTCCGCGTACCAGTCTCCGTCGGGAAGCGGCTGGGGGGCGGCACCACCCGCCGGCAGCAGGCCCCACGGGGAGGACGTCCCGTCCGGCAGGAGCCGGTACGTCTGGAGGGAGGGACGTGGAGGGGCCACGAC
>NZ_RAWQ01000209.1:0-19037 GCF_003668965.1 Corallococcus sp. AB030 | reverse complement strand
CCATGTCCCACCGGACGTTTCCTGCCCCCCGACTGCGCAACGCGGCGGCGATGCTCTTCCTCGCGCTGCTCGCGACCTCCCCCGCTGCCGCCCGTGGGCGCTACTACAACCACTCCGGCGGCATCGAAACGAGTCATCCCGACTGGTTGAGCTGGATGCCCGGCTCGGCGAGCCTCGCTTCCCTGTCGCTGCCGGGCACCCATGACTCCATGGCGTTCACCTCGACGGGCGGTGCCCTCACCCAGACCCAATCCCTGAGCCTGAGAGCTCAGCTGGACGCGGGTCTTCGTGCCTTGGACATCCGGTGTCGCCACATTGGCGACCGGTTCGCCATCCACCATGGCGTCGTCTACCTGAACGCCAACTTCGACGACGTTTTGACAACCACCACCCAGTTCCTGCGCGACCATCCCGGCGAAACCATTCTCATGCGAGTGAAGGAGGAACACACCCCGGACGGCAATAGCCGGAGCTTCCAACAGACCTTCGAGTGGTATCGCAGCCAGCCCGCCTACAGCCCCTATGTCTGGCGAGGCACCCATGTGCCCACGCTCGGGGAGGTGCGTGGCAAGATTGTCATCCTGGACAACTTCGGCGGTGGAGCCTACGGCGTGAACTGGGGTTCGCTGGCCCTCCAGGATGACTGGACCGTGTCCACGATCTTCGACATCGACAACAAGTGGGACAAGGTCCGGGACCACCTGGGGCGGACGAACGCGGGGGCCCCTCCCACGCTGTATGTGAACTTCCTCAGTGGCTCCTCCGTGGCGGCCTTCCCCAACGTGGTGGCCGGAGGTGATGGGATGGCCATCCGAGGCGTCAATGACTACGCCATCGACCACCTGGTGGGCGGCAACGTCCAGCGCGCGGGCGTCGTGATGATGGACTTCCCGGGAGCGGGGCTGATTGACGCCATCCTGGCCCTCAACTACCGGCTGCTCCCCTCCGCCGGCCTCCTGCCTGGCGATTTCGGCACCGCCTTCCGGAACATCTCCTACACCCTGGGCGGCGACGCACAGGCCCGCTGGTATGGCCTCCATGCGTTTCTCCAGAATGCCGCCCCGGGGCGCATCTGGCATGCCCTGGCGTTGAAGGGAAGCTGGGCGGGTTGGATGCACACGGATGGAAGCTACGTCCAATCCGACACCATGGATGACTACACGCACCTCGCCTTCACCTCTCGGACGGTGACGAGCGCGGTGAGCAACGGATTCCTGGGCAGCTTCGTGAACTCACAGCTCGGGGCTCTCTCGGGTGGCACGAGCGACCGCGCCCTCCAACTGCATGGTCGGGTGAGCTCACGCTTCCCCTTCCAGCTCTGGAGCGTGGTGGTGAAGAAGGCACCCGGGGGACTCAGCAACTGGGCGTACTCTGACTATGGGACGGGCTACAAGGCCACGCAGGGGGATTACACGTATGCCATCCAGGCCTACTCGGCCGCGGATGGGGTGTACCTCTACGAGCACGGCCAGTTCGAAGGCAACATCCTGCATCTCACCTCCGGCGTCGGCTTCCTGGGCGACCTGGGCTTCGATGACATCCTGTCCTCCGTCAGGATCCTCGGCCCCTATCGCGCGACCCTCTGCGAACACCCCTCGCGGACGGGCAGGTGCCTCAGCACCACCCAGAGCGTGGGCGACATCAACTCCGTCGCGGGAGGCCCCTGGAACGACCAGATTTCCTCGGCGGGCATCGACTTCGTCGGAGTCCGCTGAGCCTTCCTCGAGTGTCCCAGCGCCGTGGGCAGCTCCGCGAGCCAGGACATCTTGATGTCGCCGGGCACACCTGGGGTGCCGCGTTCCGTGGGGACTCGGCTGCGTCGAGTCGCGACGCAGGGCCGGCCGCCCCGCACGCGGCACTACGCGCGGCGCCCGGCCACGTAGTGGTTGTCACCGACGTGGAGGATGTCGATGGTGATGGCCGCTCCCGGTACGTTCGAGCCGAAGTACTGTGCCGAGAGTTCCCTGAAGTCATACGTGTCGACCCGGTGACCGTGATGGTCGCGGATGCCCCGCTCCGAGGTATCGACGTAGTGGATCCGCAGGTTCACCCGGGCGGAGAGCACGAGGCCGCGGAAGTCGAGGTCCCCGGCCCACTGCCGGCGGCGGCGCTGGCCCGACTCATAGGCATCGGCGATCACGCGGAGCGATTCGCTCAGCTCGACGTTCCGGCGGACGGCTTCCATGACGAAGGTCTCCGCGAGGGCGACATGCTCCGCGTAGCGGGGATCGGTGTCCCGGAACGCGTAGTCGACCCGCAGCCCGCGTCGCAGCCGGACGCTCGCCCAGGCGTCGAGCCGGATCCGATCCAGGGCCGTGCTCGCGTTGTCGAGCCGGCGCAGGACATCCTGGGACGGCCGCATGTCCCGGAACATCACCGGGGAGATTCCCACGCCACGGCGGATGAGGTTCGCGGTCATCGCGGCGGCGCTCTCGCGATACAGCATCGCCTCCTCCAGCCGGTCGCCCTCGGGGAGCTGCGCGACGGATTGCGGAGTGCGGCGCTTCACCCCATCCGAGAACGCGTAGTACAGGCAGTCGCCGCCGCCCGGGTTGTCGGTGATGACGAAGTTCTGCTGCACGTACATGTCGAAGAGCGCTGTCGCCCGCTGCAGCCGGAGCTCGGCCTCGGAGCGGATCCGGCTTTCAGCCTGCTTGGACCAATGCTCCATCTCCTTCAGCAGGTTGTTCTTCGTGCCACCCTTGTCGAGGCCCACGAGAGGTCGCTGACGTGAGCCCCGACCCCTGCCGGAACCCGTCAAGGCGCCGGACCCCAGGAGCTTCTGCTGCCCGAAGAGCGGACGGTCCAGCGCGATCACCTCGGGGTCGAGCAGGCCGAGCAGGTGATACATCGAGCGGATGCGGCCAATCTTGGTCTCCACGACTTCGCTGTAGGCGCGATCGTCGAGGTTGTTGTTCTTCACCAGGGCCAGCCCGTTGTTTCCGGAGAGCGTCTTTCGCGTCGACACCGTGATGGGATTGGAGTCGTCGAAGGCATCGAACTCCTGCTTGGGTGACAACACCTTCGACGGCTCGTTCTGGGTGGCGCGGGTGAACTCCGTCACCCAGTCTCCCGTCTCCACGCTCTTGTCCACCTGGCCTGTGTTGCGGCTCAGGCTGCGGAAACCCAGCTCCACGGCGGCGCACCAGGGACAGGTCTCCTTCGGCCGGTTGCGTTGCTTGCCGGTGTCCTGGAACCCCTCGTAGGGAAAGCACACCAGCACGTCGGCGCCGTCACAGAAGTAGGACGAAGCGGTCATGAGCGCCGCGGGCTCGGCGCAGTTGAGCGAATGCCAGCCGCAGATCCACAGGTCGACGCCGAGCGCGCGCCCCTGGAGGCCAGAGACCGGGTGCGCTTCGATCCGCAGCTTGTCGTGGGTCTTGTTCTGCCGGAACGACACGTAGCTGAGCAGGGCCTGCCGCGCGGGCCTGCGCAACTGGAGCAGGTCCCGGGCGCGATACTCGAGCGCCGCGGTGTTCGTGCGGCCGATCATCACGTCGTAGTTGGTCCAGAGCCCCTTCTTGAACTCCTCCTCCTCGTGGGCTTCCGCCTGGCGCCGCCGGGCGTAGAAGTCCAGCAACTCCAGCTCGGCCTGACGCCGCTCGTGGGTGTCCAGTTGGGACTGCTGGTCCTCGTCGAGCACGATCTTGTTCTTCCCCTTCCAACGCTTCTTCAGGAAGTCGCTGGACTCTTCCTTCAGCTCCTTGCGGAGCTTCTCGATCTCCTCGGGGGACTTGTACTTGTCGGGATCCTTCTTGGGGACCTCCTGGTCCGTCTTCCAGGTGGGGAGCGCGAGGTGCCGGCAGTACTTGCCGAAGTACTTCTCATCCGGCTCTTCCTGGACGACGCCGGAGAGCCCGAGGACGGGCACGTACACCGTCTTGCCCCCTTCCTGGTGCCGCGTCCACGACACGCACAGACACCCCACGGTGGACACGAAGGCCGTGCAGACCGTCCTCCAGTTCTTCTTGAACTCCTCGCTGAGGGGGTGATCCACCGGCGGCTTGAGCAGGCGGGTGAGCGCGCTCGAATCGTTGCCGAGCAGGTGGTAGTCCTGGACCAGCGCGTCGGTCCGCTCCTTCACCTTTTCCCAGAACTGCGACTCCAGCGGGAGGTCGCGGACCCAGTCGCTCGCGGGGAACACCGCGCCAAGCGGGGTGCCGGCCGGGGAGACGACGAAGCCGAGGCTCATCAGCCGGAGCCGCACGGGTTCGTAGTACTGGAACTTGGCCCGGCTCTTCCCCTGGTCCTTCTTCAAGTCTTCGGCGGTCACCGACTTGAGCGCCTTCTGGAGGCGACCGGAGGAGACCCTGCCACTCTTGTCCCCCCTTGAGGTGTGCCAGTCGAGCTGCTCGTACAGCGAGGCGCGGCACTCCTCGAGGTAGTCCCACTCCTCGTCCAGCATCGAGTCGACCACCTGGGCGACGTCGTCATGGAGCGCCTGGGCCTCCTTGGTCTTCGGGAAGGCCTTCACGCCCAGCATCTTGCGCACCAGTTCGGGCGACACCTTCTGCTCACCCAGGCGCGCCTCGTAGGCGTCCAGGTTCTTCAGCGCGACCTTGATGCTCATGCGGACCTGGAGGAACCGCACGAGGTCCAACAGGAACTGCGCGAACTCGTCCTGCCGGTAGATCCGGTCCTGCGTGGCCAGGAAGAGATCCAGGCCATCCTCGTCGACGAAGTCCGGCAACTGGCTGCCCGTGTCGCGGGACCACCTCAGCGCGACCTCGGACGTCAGTTCGACCAGGCCCGTATTCAATGCGAGCAGCATCGGCATTGCCCGAGTAGAACCGACGGCTCGGCCCACGCCAAGGACCTGACAGGCGCCCGCCCCCTCCAGGTCCAAGTGGATAGGGTCGGTCCAACGCTTCTGTTCCCGCAGCCGGGGATTGAGGGCACGAACCGCGCTCGTGATCGTCAGTCCGCGCCCTGGCTTCTTCCGGGGCCAGGCCCTCTTCTTCGATGGCCAGTCCCCCTGGATGACGGACATGAAGTGGGACCGCTACGACGGACTCATGCGGATGATGACGAAGCGCCCGTGGCTGGGATGGGCCACGGGGCTGCTGTTGGGGCTCCCAAGTAGGTGAACGACCAAGATGCAGCACCGTCATGACATCCTCGCCCAGGCCCAGGCGCGCCCCCAATCCGCCGGAACTCCCTTCGAAGACGGGCGGGGCCCAAGGCTATGCCGGCTACGAATACCAGCTTCACGTCAGCCTCTGGGTCGCCCTGGTGCTCCTCTTCAAGGAAGCGCTCACGGAGCAGATGGAGCTGAGCACCCGCTCGCGGCGCTCCACCCCGCTGCGCCTCTTCGCCGATGAGGCGTCCTGACGCATCAGGCCATCGTCTGTCTTTTGACAAGGCCGTCAGGCGGGTGCTACCCGTAGCTGAAACATGAATCGGGCTTCATCTCCCCCCGTGCGCCCGAACGAGGAGTCCCCCCATGAAGAAGACGCTTTCGTCCGCGATGCTGCTGTGCGCGTTGAGCCTCACGGGTTGTGGGGAAGAGGCGACGCAGGATCCCGTGGACAGCGCGCCCAAGCTGGACAGCCAGTCGAACATCCTGGCCTTCCTGGAGGGCAAGACGCTGGTGATGGAGGGGGACAACATCCCCAGCCACCCGCTGTCGCTGGACGAGGACATCAACTGGGGTTCGGCCAGCCAGTGCTTCCAGAAGGTCTCCATTGGCGTGGGCGGCAACAACTTCCACGTCACCAGCACCCCCGGCACCATCCTCAACTCCGCTGGCGTCGGCCAGGCCGGCAGCACGTGTGATCACGCCACCGCGCAGAACGCGCTGGTGTTCGACTCCAAGGCGGTCACGCTCTCCAACATCACCGCGGGCGGCAGCTGCTTCGAGATCCTGGTGGACTACGGCAGCTTCAAGCAGGAAGGCCGCGTGAGCATCTCGTCGGACCTGAAGAAGATCTCCATGGAGCTCTACTTCGAGGCGAAGGCCACGGGTTGGCGCTGCGCCGACGGCGCGGTGGGCGCCAAGACGGTCAGCGTCTCCGGGCAGGCCTTCACCGGCAACGCGGTGCAGGTCTACGACATCAGCGGCTAGTCGCACGGCGGACGGTGGGCGCGAACCGCCCTCACGGCAATCCATCAGGGTGAGGTGTCTATATGTCGGGAGGGTGGTTGGGCGCGGCGCGCCTGGGCGCCGTGGCGCTCGTGCTGGGACTGGCGCTGCCGGCGGCGGGGCAGAGCCCCACGGTGCCGGGCCTCTATTACGGCGACTGGTTGGATGAGAAGGACCGCGAGGAGGACGCGAAGCCTCGCGAGTTCATCCTCATCAACTACTTCTTCACCCGGCTGTCGGTGACCAACAGCGTGGGCGACCCCGCGGGCCTCAAGGGCGTGTCGCTGGGGCCCATCGGCTCGCTGTCCGGCAGCTCCGTCCGCGTGGAGCCGGGGCGTTCAGCGTTCTACGTGGAGCAGCGCTGGATCCCCGTGCTGGAGTACAGCCCGTCCTTCGCGGACGGGCTGGCGTCCTTCCGCGCCCAGTTCGAGGTGGACTACCTCTGGGGCCGCGCCGCCAATGCCTCGCAGCAGAACGAGGGCGGCGGCTTCAACGCGGACCAGGTCAACATCCAGACGAAGAACGTCAACGTCGCCGTCTATCCCACGCGCAACCCGGCCCGGCTCACGCTGCTCATCGGCACGCAGCCGGTCTACGACTCCATCTTCGACCCGACGCGCTCGCCGCTCAACGACATCGTCCGCACGGGTTACAAGCTGGCGTTCATTGGCAGCGACGCCACGGGCCTGTCGCTCTACAGCAACTACAAGGGGCTCTCCAAACTGAGCCTCCTGCCTCTGGGCAGCGCCCAGGCGGACAAGGCGACGCGGGACGACCCGCGCCTGAAGTTCGTCTACCTGCTCACCGCGGACTACGCCTACCCCGTGCAGCCCGGGACGAACATCGGCCTGTCCGCCTGGTACCTTCGCGATGACACGAAGGGGGACGCGTATGCCTTCGAAGGCATCGTGAAGAGCGGGCCTTCGTCCACGGGCCTCTACCCGTTCGTCGGCACCCCGCGCTTCAACATCGAGCGGCCCACGGGCAACGTCTTCTGGCTGGGCGCGAACTTCCACCACAACATCGACTTCCGCGCGGGGCGCCTCGCCGCTTCCGGATTCGTCATGTACAACGGTGGCAGCTACACGAGCGACCGCGCGGACACCACGTTCAACAAGAAGGTGGACATCTCCGGCCTGTCCGCGAACCTGGAGGTGCTCTACCAGTGGGGCCGCGGCCCGGCGGACCTGGTCACGCTGGAGGGCATGTTCACCACCGGCGACAGCAACCTGGATGACGGCCGCTACACGGGCGCCTTCACGCTCAACCAGTACGGCCTGCCCGGCTCGGTGTGGTTCAACCACAAGATGCTGCTGCTGTTCCCCTTCACCAGCACCGTGAACAACTACACGGGCGCGGTGACGGACATCTCCAACCAGGGCTACGGCCTGCGCACCGGCATCGCGAGCGCGGCGTGGGACATCATCCCCAACACGCTCAACCTCAAGCTGGCCACGGGTCTGGCCAACTCGGGGGCGAGCCCGCCGCGCTGGGATCCTGCCGTGCGGCGGGGGCGGTTCATTGGCGCCGAGGTGAACGCGGAGGTGCGCTACACCATCCGCTACCTCATGACGGTGGGCCTGCACGCCGGCTACCTGTTCCGCGGCGCCTTCTATGACGGCTCCACGACGGTGAAGAACAACCCCTTCGCCGCCTTCACCACCTTCACCTGGTACGCGTTCTGACCATGAGCCCCTTCCGCGCCCTCAAGGCCCTGCTGCTCGTGGCGGGGCTGGGTTCCTCCACCGGCTGCGTGCGCTCGTACGCCAGCGCGCCGCCGCTGGCGTTCCAGGACCTGGACTACGCGTCGCCCGGGGCGAAGGAGCCCTGGCCGCTGAAGCGGGTGGCCCTGCCGGAGACGGCGGCCACCTACGGCATGGCGCGCGTGCCGCGGATGGCCTACGTGGAACTGCCCGCCGCGCCCGGTGCGCGCACCGTGGTGCTCATCCATGGCCTGGGCAGCTACCTGAAGTTCTGGAGCGCGCAGCTCGACGCGCTCCAGCGTGCGGGCTACCACGTCGTCGCAGTGGACCTGCCCGGGTATGGCAAGTCCGACAAGCCCGGCTCCTTTCCGTACACCATGGAGGCCATGGCGGACGCGGTGCGTGAGCTGACGCGGAGCCTGGGCGTCGAGCATCCCATCCTGGTGGGCCACTCCATGGGAGGGCAGACGGCGCTGTCGTACGCCATCCGCTACCCGGACGAGCCGTCGGGGGTGGTGCTGGTGTCGCCCGCGGGCTTCGAGAAGTTCTCCCAGAAGGAGAAGGACTGGTTCGCGCGGGTGATGAGCACGGAGTTCATCAAGTCCGCACCCGAGTACGGCATCCGGGGCAGCGTGCGGCAGGCCAACTTCCAGAACTGGCGGCCGGAGCTGGAGTGGCTCATCGAGGAGCGCGTGCGGCTGGCGAAGTCGCCCGAGTTCGACGCGTATGCCTATGCCAACGTGCGCTCGGTGCGGGGGCTCGCCAACGACGACTTCGTGCGCGACAACCTCCACCGCATCACCGCGCCCAGCATCATCATCTTCGGGGAAGCGGACCGCCTGATTCCCAACCCGTTCCTGCACGGTGGCTTCCCGCGGGACATCTTCGAATACGGCCACGCGCGCATCCCGGGCTCGAAGCTGGTGGGACTGGAAGGGTGTGGCCACACGGTGCAGCTCGACTGCCCGGCGCCGTTCAACGCAGCGCTCGAGGCGTTCCTCAAGAGCTTGCCGGTGGCCGGGGCACCCGAACCCTAGAAGAGCTCGGCCGCCCACCCTCCTCCCCCGTGGCGGCCAGGGAGGCACCATGCACGGTCGAGGCATTCGTCGTCTTGGGTGGTTCACGCACGTCCCCTGGTTTCGCGTCGCGGCGTTGGCCATCGCGGCGACCGCCGGCTGCGGCCCGCTGGGAGCCGAAGCGCCGGACACCGTCGTCCCCCAGGTCGAGCAGGTGGAGCAGGGGCTGACGCAGGTGACGGGCTTCGGGTCCAACCCTGGCAACCTCCAGATGTTCCGGCAGGTGCCCGCGGGCGTGCTGGCCAATGCACCGCTGGTGGTGGTGTTGCACGGGTGCACGCAGAATGCCGCGGGCGTGGAGCCCGGTGGGTGGACCGCGGCGTCGAACGTCTACAAGTTCTACGTCGTCTACGCGCAGCAGCCGAGCAGCAACAACCCCACCAGCTGCTTCAACTGGTTCGAGCCGGGGGACATCGCGCGCGGCGCGGGTGAGGCGCTGTCCATCAAGCAGATGGTGGACGCCATGAAGGCCGCCTACTCCATCGACCCGGCGCGGGTGTTCGTCACGGGCTTCTCCGCGGGAGGCTTCATGGTTCCCGCCATGTTGGCCACCTACCCGGACGTCTTCGCGGCGGGCGCCATCAACTCGGGCGGTCCGTACCGGTGCGCCAACTCCATGACCGAGGGCTTCAGTTGCATGAGCCCCGGCGTCAGCAAGACGCCCGCGGCGTGGGCGGACCTCGTGCGCAACGCATACCCGGGCTACACGGGTCCCCGGCCGCGCGTCTCCATCTGGCATGGCACGAATGACTTCACGGTGAGGCCCGCCAACCTCACCGAGTCCATGAAGCAGTGGACCCAGGTGCACGGCATCGACCAGACGCCGGACACGACGGACACCGTGGGGGGCTTCCCGCACAAGGTGTACCGGGACAGCGCGGGCACTGCGCTGGTGGAGACCTATGAGCTCACCGGCATGGGTCACGCCGTCCCGGTGGATCCGCAGTACAGCTTTCCTGGGAGCAGCACCGCCTGTGGCGCGACGGGCGCGTACCAGTCCGATGTGAACCTCTGTGGCGTGTATCACCAGGCGCTCTTCTTCGGGCTCACGGAGACCAGCACTCCGCCGGATGACACCACTGCGCCCACGGTGAACGTGACGGCGCCCGTCTCCGGCGCCACGGTGAGTGGCACCGTGACGGTGACCGCGAGCGCTTCCGACAATGTCGGCGTCGCGCGGGTGGACTTCTACGTGGATGGGAACCTCGTGGGCACGGCCGGCACGGCGCCCCATGCGTTCAGCTGGAACACCACGACGGCCGCCAACGGCTCGCATGTGCTGGGGGCCCGGGCGTTCGATGCGGCGGGGAACTCCGCGCTGGACGCGGACACGTCCGTCACGGTGAGCAACAGCGGGACGACGCCGACGACGGTCAGCTTCACCAGCATCGCGGCGGAGGATGGCTACGTGAAGGCGAACGCCGACGGGAGCGCGGCGGAGCTCGGGACGCTCACGGGCCTGGCGCTCGGACGAGGGGTGGACGGCAAGCACAACCGCTCCCTGCTGTCATTCGACACGTCCAGCCTGCCGGACACCGCCAGCATCACCCAGGCGTTCCTGACGCTCTCCTATTCGTCCGGCTCCGGAGACCCCTGGGCCAGCCCCGCGGGCAACACGCTCGTCATCGACGTGGCCACGGGCACCTTCAACGCGGCCGCGACGGAGACGGGCGACTGGGGCGCCTCCGCGACCGCGAGCGCCGTGGCGGGCGTCGCGAAGTTCACCTCGGGCACCATCCGCTCCACGGACTTCGCGGGGGCGGGGACGTCCGCAGTCAACACGCGGGGCCGGACGCAGCTGCGCCTGCGCTTCGCCCAGAATCCCGCGGCGACGGCCTACCTCTTCGTGAAGGACGGTGCGAACGCCACGCTCACCGTCGTCTACTCCCCGTAGTCCACGCACGCCGCCCCGGAGGGACATCCGGGGCGGCGTCAGGAGAGGGATTGAACGCGGTTCGTGTCGTCCGACGAAACCCGGGCTCGCTCGACGCACATTTCCGGCTGCTCCATGTTGGGCATTCGATGAGGCGAAATCAGCCCGGCCGCAAGGCGACCTCGGCGCACCCAGAGGGGCTCGGGTCCTCGCTGATGCATACCGTCCGCGTCTGGCAGGTCGCTCCGGTCCACACCCGATGGACCGCCGTGCTCCCCGTCCGGGCAGGACGCGAGGAGGAGGCGCGGCGGTGGGTGACCGAGGCGCTGGCGCGGAACCCGGACATGGGAGGGGGACCGCCGCGCAACGCATTGAAACCACAAGGCCCGGACGCGATGCCGGGCCTCGTGGAAGTTCAAGACCGCTCAGCTCTCAGCCTGCTCCGTGCCCGGATGGTCGGCGTCGCAGACCGGCGCGGTGTCGTCGGAGCGCTGGCTCTGCTCGGAGGAGACCGAAGCGTTCTCCTGCGAAGGCTGCGCGGGCTGGAAGCAGTAGCCCGCCGCGCCACAGGTGGTGAGGCGGATCCCCAGGAAACAGGGGTCGTCGCAAACACCCTCGCAGGTATCCCAGCACTGCAGCGGAAGCGCAAAGGCGGACGCGGGGGCCACGGCGAGGACAGCGGCGACGGCGAGAAGGGACTTCTTCAGCGCGTTCATCGGCACTCCTGGGTGTGGGAATGTGCCTGCGCGAAGGACAGGCACGCCTCGCAGCAGAAGCGCGTACCGGGAGACAATGACAGACGCCCTACGTCAGAACTGTTTCCGGCCTGACGCTTACACCCCCCAAGATCCATCCCAGCAAGAGTCAACTGAAAGCCGGCCCCACTCGCGCCGCGAGTCAGCTTCGGACCAGCAGAGCCTGGCCGCGGACCCAGTACTCCCCATTCCGACGGAGCAGGAGTTCCTCTACGTCCTGAAGCCGTGCCCCTGACGATACCTGACATTCCCTTGTCACTCCGGGTGGATAGGTCCTCCCCCTCCACCCGTGCCGTCCCCGAGGTCCGTCTTGAAGCTCTACTTCCACCCCCTGTCCGGAAACTCGCGCCGCGTGCTGCTCGTGGCCGCCCACCTCGACATTCCCCTCGAGCGCATCGTGGTGGACCTCACCACGGGCAAGCAGCGCGAGGCGTCGTACCTGGGCATCAACCCCAACGGGCGTGTCCCCGTCCTGGACGACGGCGGCTTCGTGCTCTGGGAGTCGCGCGCCATCATGGTCTACCTCGCCGAGAAGTCCCCGGGGCAGACCCTGCTCCCGACGGACGCGCAGGGCCGCGCCGACGTGAACCGCTGGCTGTTCTGGTGCTCGGCCCACATGGCCCCGGCGAACACCGTGCTCGTCCTGGAGAACTTCGTGAAGCAGCGCACCGGCCGCGGGCCGCCGGACCCCGCCGAGGTCGCGCGCGGCGAGGCCCTCTTCGCGCAGACCGCTCCCGTGCTGGACTCGCACCTGGCGGGCAGGACATGGGTGACTCAGGAGCGCCTGACGCTCGCGGACCTCTCGCTCGCCGCGTCGTTCGCCCTCGCGGGCCCGGCGCGCCTGCCCCTCGAAGGCTACGCGAACCTCCGGGCCTGGCTGGGGCGCGTGCAGGAGTTGGAGGCGTGGCAGCGCACCGCGCCCCCCATGCCGCCGCCGGCCGCCCGGAGCTGAGCAGCCGCTCGCGGCGCTCCACCCCGCTGCGCCTCTTCATCGAAGCGGCGCACGAGTGGGCCCTCCGGGCCCTGTGAGCGCGGGTCCCTGCCCCGCGCCCGCCCTCCCCTCCAAGCCAGGCGGGAATGCGCACCCGGCACAGAGCCCATGGCGGGTGGCGGCGCGAGGAGCGCCAGCGCATGGGTGAGGACGGCGCCGCGCCTCAGCGCAGTTCCTGGGCGAACTGCTCACGATAGCGCCCCTGGAGCGTCTTCAGCGCCTCCGCCATCCCCACGGCGCGGTACTGCTCCGCCAGGAGTTGCCACGCTTGCTTGTGCAAGGGCTCCAGCGCCACGACACGCTCCAGGTGGGTACGCGCCTCCTCTCGGGGACCCGACTCGGAGGCCAACCATCCCAGGATGAAGTGCGCCTGCACCGCATCCTCGTACGCGGCCACGGCCTGCCGACACGCCGCTTTCGCAGGCCCCGTCCTGCCAGCGCGCAGGTGGCCTTCGCAGTCCAACACGTGCAGCACCGCCGCGCGCGGGAACTCCCGCCTCAGCCAGGTGAGTCGTGCCTGCACCTTCGTCGCCGTCCCCTTGTCGAGGGAGTCCTCGACGTCCTTCGCCGCGCGGATGAACTCGCCCTCCCGCTCCACCGCGACACCGCTCACGGAGGCATCCACTGGCAGCGCCTTCCAACGTCGAGCCTGCCGAGCCCAGGTCCGCAGTTGCTCGGTCCGAGAGTCATTGCCCGCCTTCTGGGTGGCCTGCTCCGCCCACGTGACCGAGGAGGTCTCCTTGAAGAAGGCCGCGAGATCTCCCCAGACTTCCGGCGGTGTTCCAGGGTTCGCTTCCATCCGTTGCCGCGCCCGCACGAGCTGGCCTTGCGCCTCCAGGTGCTGCCCCTGTTGGAGGGCCAGGGACGCAAGGAAGAACAAGGGGGCGGGCTCGGAGGGGAATTTCTCCGCGACGGCCTCGCACTTCTCCCGGGTCGCCGGCAACTTGGGGGCGACCCGCGTGTCCAGGTAGCAGGCCACCCTTTGGACGAAGAAGTCCGCCGGATAGCGTCGCGCGAGGGGCTCCATCTGCTGGGCGGCGACCTCCACGCGTCCCGCCTTCTCGAGCGCGAGGATCTCGTCGAGCCGGCGCCGGTCCTCCGGAGGCAGGGGGGCCTGGAGCTGGTGAACGACCAGCGGCGCCTTGGCCTCGCGGACCTTCGCGAGCCATTCGACGACAGCCTCCTTCTCCGGTCCCTCCCAGTCCGGCGAGGACGTCGAGGCCAGCAGTGCCCCCAGCTCGGTCGCCCAGGCCCGCGCGGCGGCGTCATCGCGACGACCCGCCGAGGCATGGCGAAGGCTGGTCTTGAGCAACGCCAGGGTCTGCGGTGTGAAGGCCGACTGACTCGGTGCGTAGCTCGGGAACATCATCCAGTGCGAGTTGCGCACGTGGAATGCCCCCAGCGTGTGCGCCCACTCGTGGAGGAAGATGGACGTCTCCTTATGCATCTTCCGCTCCTCGTAGAGCGTCTGCCGCTCGTCCTGGGGCAGGTGGATCAGCCCCTCCATGATGGCGCGGACCTCCTCCGCGTTTCCCATCTCACGCAGCACGCAGTGGCGCCCGAACAGCCGGGCCATGCCCAGCTCATGCTGCGCGGAGGAGAAGAGCTTGAGCGCGGAGACGAAGCCGACCACCAGGTCCACGTCCTCGCCCGGATCCCTCAACTCCAGCGCGGTCAGTGAACCCTCCAACTCGCCCTCGACACCTCGATGCGCCCACTCGCGCGTCGACTCAAGCTCGAAGACAACGCCCAGTTGCCCCTGCATCACCGAGCTCGCGCGCTGCAACTGGGACACGACGCTGCTTCGCCAGCGCACTACCTGCTCCCGATAGTCCGAGTCCGCGTAGACCCGGACCCGAATCTTCCGGACGGGACCCGTCGAGGGCTGCGACGAGGACTCCAACTTCGCTGGAGCGAGGGTTCGCGCCTGTTCCCGTGCGTAGTCGACGGGTCGCTTCACACACGACACGCCGAGGACACAGCCCCACACCGCCAACAGGGCGACACGCGCCGCCAACCCCATGACACGACCTGTGCTCATGGATCCCTCCCATACGCGAAATGCGTCAGGAACACACCTGACTCCCAGTGAGAGGGCGAGCCTGACGGCGCGGTGGCGATGAGCAAAAGAAGTCGTGTTCCAGTGGGTTCACGAAAGCCAATGCTGACCGCCAAAAGCTCTGCGAGAGCCAACTGCAGGCATGCAAGGGTGTTGACGACGTCCAAAAAGAATCCAGCAGACATCCATGGACACGCCCGCCACACCTGAAGCAGGTGAACACGTCCCCGGGCGGCGGCGGAGGCCACCACGGACGCCGAGCGCACGCGGGTCCACGGCGCCCTGGATGCCCTCGAAAAGACGCTGACCGACCGCATCACCCGGCATGACGCGCCGCCCAAGACGGTGGCTCCGGAGATGTCCCGGATGCCACCGTTGATGTTGCCCAAGCTGAGAGCGCATGGACGTGAACCAAGCGCTGGACACCTGGCAGGAGAAGCTGAAGGCGCGCTTCCCCCGCTGATCATTCGTGGGGGAATTGGATGTCAGACACGACCCTAGTGGGTCACTCCATGGGTTGGATGCAAGCCCCTGTAGTGAGGGCTCGCGGAGAATTGAACCCACCGAAAATCCGTGTCTACGATTCAGGCTCTGGCCCCCTCATGAAAATCTCGCTCCCCACCCGAAACGACAAGGGAAAGACCGGGCAAAAAGCCCGGCCGACGTTCCCCGTGGACTCACTCTTGGGTACCCGACTGGGTGAGTTCACCCTGGAGGAGTGCATTGGTGAGGGTGGCATGGGGGTGGTGTACCGGGCGGTGCATCCGCTGATTGGCAAGCAGGTCGCCATCAAGGTGCTTCGGTCCGAGATGGTCTCGGAGCACCTGGTGAACCGGCTGCTCATGGAGGCACGAGCGGTCAACTCCATCAAGCACCCGGGAGTGGTCGACATCTTCGGGTTCGGGAACCTCCCGGACGAACGCCCCTACGTCACGATGGAGTTGCTCCAGGGCCGTCCGCTCTCCGACTTCCTTCGCGGGAGTCGCCCGATGGAACTGGAGTGCGTGGTCTGGGTCATGGATCAGGTCCTGGCCGCGTTGGGCGCGGCGCACCGGGCGGGCGTCATCCACCGGGACCTGAAGCCCGCGAACATCTTCATCGTCACCGACGCGGTGACGGCGCCGGTCGTCAAGCTGGTCGACTTCGGCATCGCCAAGCTGCTGGAGTCCCGCGAGAACCCGATGACCTCGGAGGGGACGGTTCTGGGGACCCCGGAGTTCATGGCTCCGGAGCAGATTCGGGGAACACGCATCAGCCCCGCCACGGACCTCTATGCACTGGGCGTCCTCATGTTCCAGATGCTGACAGGCTCACGGCCATTTCAGGGTGATCCCATCCAGGTGATGTTCGCGCACATGGAGCGGCCTGCTCCGCTCCCCTCGTCTCGGGTTCCCCGAATCCCGCCAACGCTGGATGCCCTGGTGCGTCATCTGTTGGAGAAGAACCCCGCCGCACGGCCACACTCCGCGGAGGCCGTACGGGAACGGCTGAAGAACATCCCCCTTCGTACGACACCTTATGTGCCGTCCGTCCCAACTGGCACGCCAGGGGCTTCGGATGATCCTCCATCCGATGACACCCTCACCTCCGAGACGCTGGAGCCGCTGAAGAGCAACTGGGACATCTCCGTACCGGACTGGTGGATGGCTCCAGTGGTCCTGTTCCTCTGTACGGGGGCCGCGGTCCTCAGGCTCCAAAGCACAGAGGTCTCTTCCCAAGCAGACCTCCCCGTGCGCACTGCCAAGGTGATTGTCTTCCCCCCCCCCCAACCGGAGCCAATCCCGCCAGCGCAACCACTCAAGAGCCTGTCAAACGCATGGGCCCGTGTCTCCATTATTACCAAACCGTTCGCGGCCTCTGACAATCCACCAGAAGTCCTCATGAGCCAGAGTGAGCAACTCCGCACCAGAGTACTTGCGTGGAGCGTGACCACCCTCTCACCAAGGCCACAAGACACTCACTTCAGCCTGACGCTCTCATTCACCAGAGCAGCATCGACCAGGGCCCACCAGGAACTCACCGACGCACCTGTCACGTGGGAGGCCCAACTCAATCAAGAGCTGATTCTACAGCCACGCAGTGCGCCTCCTGACGATGCCATGGCGAAACAACCGGTCCTCCAGTCTGGAGTTCAAACAAAACGCCCCCAAAAGCCAAGCCACCCTGACAATCCAATGTCGGCCAGGTTTCCACCGCCGCCTGGAGAAGACCGGGCACTTGCTACAGTTGTCGCAACTCCGACTCCTGACATGGCTTCGTTTGTGGTAGCGGAACCATTCTCCCTGCCTGAACCTGCCCTTGCCTATGAGGCATTGGAACAGACCGGCTCTCCACAATCACCAACAAGGCCCACAACCTACGAGCAAGTAGTCAGGATGCTTGAGCAATTGGCCTCTGAGCTTCGTGTCAGAGCGAGCACAAGGGACGTCTCGGAACTCGAATCCCAGCTTCAGCAGTTCCGCATTGAAGCCGAGGTCGATGGGAAGACCTCCGACAAACGAATGGCCCTGCTGATTAAAATGGATGCTTGGCTGGAGAATCTGAAGACGCGATTCCCCATTGAATCTGAGCGGGGCGCTGGAAGTCAGACTCGCCCCTGAGTGGATCACAATTGCGGCTCCACTCCCCATACGCACCGGGCGAACAGAAGGCCTGCTGAGGCCTGGCCCGTGAGACCACCCTTAGCCCCAGGGCCTTGTGATCCAGGCCCGCAGCGCTTCTGCAACCCCTGGGGTCAGCCTTGATACTCCGGAAGGACCTCCGCGAGCCGGGCGGCCCCCAGAGACAGGGCCAGCAGTCCGCCGACGACGAGGCCCACGCGTCGAGACCTGCGAATCCCACGCAGGCTCAACGCGATGATGAGAGATAGCGCCGCCAGGCAGCTCGCGACCCCGGCCAGCCAGACCACCACGAACACCGCGTCGGCGCTCACCTGGGCTCGCAAATCGGGTGCTTCCGCCCAGTCATAGGGATGGATGGGAAGCAGGAGGCTGACGCTCCCCAGGCACAAGGAGGCCATCAGCGAGAGCAGTGCCGCGAGGACCCGCCCCGGAGCGGCCGGACGGCTCATCGCGCCAGGTCCGTGCGCCCTGACCGGCGTGTTCCGGGAAGTCTCATCGGAGGGTGACATGGCGGCGTGCTCCTCGGATGCCACGAGCGCGGCGCCCCCAACATACCCCTCCAGCGAGGCCAAGAACGGAGCAAGACGCGATGCGGCGGCACCTCGAACCGACGCAAGCCTTCACCCCGGGCGAGGGGTCTTCTTGATTATCGGTTAAATTCGGAATAACCTGAAAAGCCTACCCTGGCGTACCGGCAGGCATTGGGCTGGGGAGGAACAACGCGCCCCAGGTGAACCTGTCGTCACATGAAGGGGGAATGAATCAATGAAGCGATTTTTCGAGGGGGCGTCTTCAGCAGTGGTGTCCTTGGCCGCGGTCACGATGCTCGCTGGCTGCGGCGCCGCGCCAGAAGAAGAGAGAGCGGAGTTCGACGTGGAGGTGGCGAAGTCGTCGCTCTCCTTCACGGGCGTGCCCATCTACGATGCGGGGACGCGCTGTACCGTCGGTGGCAGCACCATGCACTGCTGCCCTACCGGCTACGCCATGATTGGCGCCCACCTCGGCAGTGACGTCTTCAAGTGCGCCAGGCTTTCTTCCACGAGCGGCTCCCGCTTCCTGGATGTGGGCACCACGCGCAACGGGATGCATGCCTGTCCCTACGGCAGCGTCATGGTCGGCCTGCACGTCGGCAATAACCACCTGGCCTGCCAGTCTCCCGGAACGAGCGTCGTCTTCGAGACTGTCGATGGCAGCCCCGGAACGAGCGACACCTATCCCATGCACGTATGCCTGGCCGGCGGGTACGCGATGAGCGGCATCAACGCCGGCAGCAACCTGTTCACCTGCGCCCGGTAGCACCGGGCACCGCGAGGACCGCTCGACGCGGAGCGGTCCTCAAAGGCGAGAGAGCGCCTTGTCATGCGCTCTGGACAGCAGGATCAGCGCCGCGCTCGCGCCGATGCCGGCCATGCCCATGTCTTTTTGCGTGTCCCAGACATCGCCTTGCGTGCCGAGGAATTCATCCGCGCCCTGACCGAGCATGACGGCGGCGCCCCATTCGATCAGTTCGTATACCGCGCTGATGCCAAGACAGGAAAAGACAATCACGACCGCCATCCACTTGCCCGGCTTCAGATCCGACGTGCGAATCAGAAGCTCGCGCATGACAATGGCGGGGATGAATCCTTGCGCGAAATGGCCAATCTTGTCGTAATTGTTGCGTCCTTCGCCCAGCCATTCAAAGCCCGGCACGCGCGCGTACGTATAATGCCCGCCGACCATGAGGATGATCATGTGCACGGCGATCAAGCATCCGCTTCCGGTTTAGCCGCCACTCCCGAGGGAAGCCTCACGTTTCCGCCGTTCGCGCTCTCGGCGCTGCTGGCGTGAGCGGGCCGTCACCTCGGCGATGAGCAGGATGCGCTCCTCCAACTGCT
>NZ_RAWQ01000208.1:0-19075 GCF_003668965.1 Corallococcus sp. AB030 | reverse complement strand
GGGCGGGTGCGGTCGGGGTGGAGGCCCCGCCGCTTGTGGCCTAGCGTGACGGCATGCGCCCCGCACGACTCCTCCCGCTGCTGCTCGTGTCCCTCGTCCTTCCGGCCTGCGCCGCACGGCAGGTGCGCCCGGAGGGGAGCATCCGCAAGGTGGTGGTGGTGGCGGGCTCGCGCGTGGACGTGCTGCCCACGGGCACGTTCCGCCAGGACATCATCGGAGAGAGCAACCCGCGCACGGTGCTGGCCCGCCAGACGGAGGCGGAGCTCCTCTCTCGCGGTTTCGAGGTCGTGGCCACGCGCCAGTCCCAGGCCCCGGTGCCGCTCACGGACGAGGTGTCCTCCTTCGTCCAGCAGAACAAGGCCGAGGCCGCGGTGGTGGTCATCCTGGACTGGCTGGACGTGTCCGGCGCGACGGTGCTGGGCCGGGTGGACGTGGTGCTGCGGCTGGGCATGGTGGACCCCAACGGCCAGGTGCTCTGGACGGACACGTTCCGCTCGCAGCCCGTGGTGAGCGCCTACCAGTCCGCGACGGACTGGAACTCGTTCCTGCGCCGGGCCGTCATCGACGCGGTGCAGGTGGTGCCGTGACGGTGGTTGTCCTTCTTTCGCGCGTGACGAGGGGGGCATGCGGGTCCTGGTGACGGGCGCGGCGGGCTTCATCGGCGCCCACGTCTGCGAGCGGCTCCTCTCCCGAGGTGACACGGTGGTGGGCCTGGACGCGCTGGACGCGGCCCCTGGGGACGTGGCGCTGCGGCGCGCGCGCCTCCAACGGCTGTCCGGTGCGCGTGGCTTCACCTTCCTGTCCGGGGACATCACCGACGCGGCCCGGCTGGGTGAAGCGTTCACGGCCGCGCGTCCGGAGGGCGTGGTGCACCTGGCCGCGCGGGTGGGCGTGCGGGCCCCGGACGCGGAGGCTCCGGCGTACGCGGACACCAACGTGACGGGCTTCGTGCGCGTGCTGGAGGCCTGCCGCGAGGCGCGCGTCCAGCACCTGGTCTACGCGTCCTCCAGCTCCGTGTACGGCGCGTCCACGCCCGCTCCGTTCCGCGAGGACGCGCCCGTGGATCAACCGCTCAACCTCTACGGCGCCACCAAGCGCGCCAACGAGTTGATGGCGCACGCGTACAGCCACCTGCACCGGCTGCCCACGAGCGGCCTGCGCTTCTTCACGGTGTACGGGCCGTGGGGACGTCCGGACATGGCGCCGCTGTTGTTCCTGCGCGCGCTGGCGAAGGGTGAGCCCCTGCGGCTGCACGGCGACGGGCGCATGCGGCGCGACTTCACCTTCGTGGACGACGTGGCGGAGGCCGTGCTGCGCGTGCTGGACCGGCCTCCCTCGGGGAGCCCGCCGCACCGGCTTCTCAACGTGGGCCACGGCGAGCCGGTGGCGCTGGGGGACTTCGTGGGCCTGCTGGAGCGGCACTGGGGCACGAAGGCCCGCGTGACGTCCGTGCCTTCGGCGCCCGCGGAGATGGTCTCCACGTGGGCGGACACCTCGCGGCTGGAGGCGGAGACGGGCTTCAGGCCGCGCGTGTCCGTGGACGCGGGCGTGGCCCGGTTGGTGGCGTGGTACCGCGAGTGGAGCGGCACCGCCCGCTGAGGCCTGCGCGAAACGGCGGCGGGCGCCGCCCGGGGCTCGTGAAGACCCCGGCCGACGCCCGCGTGTCCTACGTGCGGCGTGGAAGCGCTACGGCAGCACCGCGAGGAAGTTCTCGACGAAGGCGTTGTTGTCCTCGCGCAGCTCCGTCACCGACCGCTGCGAGTCCACCAGCGCGCCCAGGTAGAACAGCCCGGAGCCCTGGTAGCCGGGCAGCGTGTCCGCGGTGATGAAGAGCTGGCGCGTCGTGCATTGCCCCACGGACAGAGAGTCCACGTCCACATCGCCCAGGGTCACCTGGGTGGAGGAGGACGGCATCTCGTCCGGGAACGCCAGGGTGGGCTGGGTGGAGAGGAGGAGCTTCACCTGGCTGTTCCACCCCGAGGGCTGCGTGCCCTGGTTGCAGACCGTCACGGTGGTGGAGAACATCTCTCCCCTGCGCACGGCGAACGGCGCGGTGACTTCCGTGACGACCAGGTCCGGCCCGTACCCCACGCCGATGCGGCCCCGCACGAAGGCGTTGTTGTCCGTGCGCAGTTCGTCGTTGGGAGACCCTGCGCGAATGAAGGCCCCCACGAAGAGGGGCGCTTCCGGATCCGCCGGTGGATTGGCGTTGAGGGTGCCTTCGCGCGTGACGCACGCGTTCTCGGGGAGGGACGGAATCTCCACCGCTCCCGCCAGGGACACGCTGGAGGCCGGATCTCCACCGGGGAAGGTCAGCTCCGGCGGCGTGGACGACGTGGAGAGGAAGAACTCCACCGTCTGGGTGGAAGAGGGCTGAGTGCCCTGGTTGCAGACGGTGACGGGGACCTGGGCCTGTCCATAAGGCTCGAGATTCTCCGGCCCGCCCATCGCGGTGATGACGAGGTCCGGCGCGTTCCCCACGCCGACGCGCGGCCCGACGAAGGTGTTGTTGTCCTTACGCACCTCTGGGGCAATCCAGTACCGGTCCACGGTGGCCCCCACGTAGTACGTGAGCGGATCCGCGCTCGTGTACCCGTAGAAGTTGCCGGTCACCGGCAGGGTGAGGCAGGTGTGCCCGGCCAGATTGGGGATGACGAGCTCGCCCAGGAACTCATCGGGGGGCACCTGGTTCGCGCCGCCCTGCGGAGGCAGGGACAGCTGGGGATGGGGCAGCAGTTGCAGCGTCACCGGCAGGCTGTCCCACGAGGCCAGGGAGCCCTGGTTGCAGACGGTGACGGTGGCGGTGAAGGACTGGCCGTGCCGGATGCTGGCGGGCGCCGTCAGCGCGGTGATGATCAGGTCGGCCCCCGACCCCACGCCCAGGCGCCCCTTCACGAAGACGTTGTTGTCCTCGAGCAGCTCCGTCCGGCCCTGGAACGGATCCACGACGGCGCTCAGGTACAGGGGCTGCTCCGGTGACGCTCCCGAGGGCCGGTCGACGGACACCATCCCCATGGCGCTCACGCACTGTCCGGCATCGAGCGGCGCGACGTTCAGGTACCCCGCCATGAACTGGTTGGGATCGTTGGGGGACGGCGGCGGTGAGCCCGGCGGAGGCAGGTTCCAGGTCTCCTCCGTGGACACGACGAGCGCCACCTCGGTGGAGTTCACGGGGTCGGTGCCCACGTTGCAGACGCGCACGGTGGCGGCGAACGGCTCCCAGGGCGCGACGGTGGAGGGTGCCTGCACCGCGGTGACCACCAGGTCCGGCCCGTAGCCCACGCCAATGGCGCCCGCCACGTAGGTGTTGTTGTCCCAGCGCAGCTCCTGCGGAATCGCCTCCCGGTTGACGACGGCCCCCAGGTACAGCGGGCGGAACGGAACCGCGTCGGGCGGTGCATCCGCCCACCCGGAGATCTGCCGCGTGGTGCAGGCCCCCGCGCCCAGCGACGGCAGGGACGCGTCACCCACGAACCTCTGGCCGCCCATCGGCATGGGCGGGAACGCCAGCGGATCCGGCGCCGGCAGCGTGTCGTCCACGCTCAAGTAGACCGCCACGCGCGCGCCGCCACTCAGCGGCCCCGTGCCCACGTTGCAGACCTTCACCTTGCTGGTGAAGGTCTCCCCGGGCCGCACGCTGGCGGGCCCCTGGAACTCGGTGATGACGAGGTCCGGCCCGTTGCCCACGCCGACGATGCCCGCGGCGAAGCCGTTGTTGTCCACGCGCGGCTCGAACTGCTGCATGTCCACGACCGCGCTCAGGTTCAGGGGCCGCTCGAACGGCGAGAGCATCGAGTCCACCGGACGCGAGGCCTGGAACGTGGAGCGCTGGGTCGTGCACTGCCCGGCCGCCAGCATTGCGTAGGCCTGGGCGCGGCCCTGGAAGGCGTAGGCCCGCGGGAGCTCCGCGAACACGGGGGGCGCCGGATACGGCCGCGACACGGGCGGCGCGGTCTCCGTGGAGAGGAACAGCGAGACCCCGTAGCTATACACGGGGGCCGTGCCCTGGTTGCAGACCGTATAGGTCGCGCTGAAGGGCTGGCCGTCCTGGAGGTCCGCGGGGGCGCGCACGTCGGTGATCACCACGTCCGCGTCCGGTCCCGTGCCCACCAGTCCCTGGATGAACGTGTTGTTGTCCTCGTCCATCTCCTGGACGTTATGGACCGTGTCGATGGCCGCGCCCAGGTACAGGGGCTGACCCGGCTGCGCCTCCATGGGCAGGTTGCGGTAGGCGTTCACCTGCACCGTCTGGCACTGGCCGGCGGGGAGGTAGGTCACGTCCGCTCCGCCCACCGGGGCCTGGGTCTGCGTAGGGTAGGGCCCATACAACGGCGCGAGCGTCACCGAGGCTTCCGTGGAGAGGAAGAGCTCCAGGTGGGCGTAGCCAGACAGGTTGGCCGTGCCCACGTTGCAGACCTGCGCCTCGACGGGGAACGAATAGGAATCCGGGAGGTTGGTGGGGCCCTTCAGCGACCGCACCACCAGGTCGGGGCGATAGCCCTCGCGCACGGTGCCCTTCGTGAAGGTGTTGTTGTCGTCACGCAGCTCCGGGACGTACTGCAGCCCGTCCACGCGCGCGCCCAGGTACAGCGGACCGCCATGCTGGAAGGCCGGGGGCGGGAATGTGACGCCGAACACCGGCAGCGTGACGCACCGTCCCGCATCCAACCCCGGCGCCTGCGCCTGGCCGACGAAGGACTCCGTCAGGGCGCCGGGCTGCTGCGAAGCAGGCAGCGGGGACTCCGTGGACAGCAGCACGTCCGCGCGTACATCCATGGCCCGGTCCGTGCCCACGTTGCACACCGTCACGGATCCGGAGAACGAGTGCCCCGGGCCGATGTTCGTGGGCCCCGTCATGTCGGTGACCACCAGGTCGGCCTTGTCGCCCACGCTCAGCCGGCCCGCGACGCGCGTGTTGTTGTCCTCGCGCAGTTCGGGGTGCTGCTGCCGCGGGTCGATGATGGCGCCCACGTACAGCGGCTGCCCGGGCTGGGTGGCCGCCGGGGGACTCTGCGGGAACGCCTGCGTCCGGACCGTGAAGCAGCGGCCCGCCTCCAGCGGCGGCACGGGGACGATGCCCATCGGCGCCTGGACATCCACCGGCGCGCCTGGCGTGGGAAGGCTCAGGGTGTCCAGCGTGGAGATGTAGAGCTCCGCCTCGGAATAGGGCGACTCCTCCGTGCCCACGTTGCAGACGCGCACGTCGGCGAGGAGGGGCGTTCCCGGCCGGACGCTCGCGGGCATGTGCACTTCGGAGACCACGAGGTCCGGGCCCAGGCCCACGCCCATCAGGCCGCGGACGAAGCCGTTGTTCGTCTCATCCAGCTCCGTCACGGACTGCCCCGTGTCGATGCTGGCGCCCAGATAGAAGGCGGTGCCGGGCTGCCCGGGGGGCAGCTGCGCGTTGGCGGTCACGGTGCGCGTGACGCACTGGTGGGGCTCCAGCGGCCCCACGTCCTTCTCGCCCACGGTGACCTGCTGGGTCGGGGGTGGAGCGTTGGGGTCGGGCACCTGCTGGGTGGGGGTCGTGGACAGGTACAGCTGCAGGAACGTGCCGCCGCTCTGAGGGTACGCGGCCGCGGTGCCCTGGTTGCAGACCTTCACGGTGGCGGTGAAGTCATGCCCGTCGCGAACGCTGTCAGGAGCGAGAAGCTCGGTGATGACCAGGTCCGCTTCGTGGTCCAGGGAATGGCTTTGATCGCGAGCGGGTTTCACGCTCGACGACGCGCCTTCACTTCCGCAGCCGGTGATGACGAGCGTGCCCGCGATGAGCAGACACGTGTGTCTCCATGACGGCGAGAGCCGTTGCATGTGTTCTCCTTGGGGGAATGTGCAATCAACCAGACGCCGGCCGCCGGGCCAGGTCTGGCGCCATGACGACACTAAATGGATGCCCTGACATGCGAAAAGCCAATGCGCTTCAAACCCAGCGTGTTGGATGCGTGGCCTGGAAAAGGCAAACGCCGGCCGGGTTCGTGAAGACCCCGGCCGACGTCCACTTGTCCTACGTGCCGTGAAGCGCGGTTACGGCGTGTTGCTCACGGTGAGGGTGCCGCGCACGAAGCCGTTGTTGTCTTTGCGCAGCTCGGAGTCGTAAAGCCTCGCGGAGGCCCCCAGGTAGAGGGCCGCGCCCGGCTGTGCCGCCTGCGGCGGGACGGCGTTGACGGAGCCCTCCACCGAGACGCACTCACCGACAGCCAGCGGCGGCACCTGCACGAAGCCCAGCCGCGACAGCGTGGGCGACTCCACGGGCTCACCCTGGACGGCGGACGCCGGCAGCGTGGCCACCGTGGAGAGCAGCAGGTCCACTGTGTGGGGCGGCGCGGTCATCGTTCCCTGGTTGCAGACGGTGACGGGCACCTGCATCGCCGCCCACGGCTGGACCTGGTCCGGCCCGCCCATGGCGGTGATGACGACGTCCGCGGCGAACCCCACGCCGATGCGCGGACCGACGAACGTGTTGTTGTCCTCGCGCACCTCCGGCAGATCCCGGGCGCGGTCCACGCTGGCGCCCAGGAAGAACGTCTGCGTGCCCGGCATCCCGATGCCAGCTCCAGAGATGAACGCGTTCACCGTCTGCGTGACGCAGGCGTGCGCCGCCACGGGCGGAAGGGTGGCTTCACCCAGCAGCTCCTCCAGTGGGACGGGCACGTTCGGGGCCGGCAGCGTCAGCGAGGGCTTTGTCAGCAGGTGCAGGGTCACCCGAGTCCCAGGCGCGGCCTCGGCGCCCAGGTTGCAGACGGTGACACCCAGGTCGAGCGGACCGAACGCGCTCACGGGGCCCGTCAGCGACGTGATGACCAGGTCCGGCCCGGTGCCCACGCCCAGCCTCCGCCCCGGGGACACGTTGTTGTCCCGGCGCAGGTCCAGCGGGTCCTGGAACGGATCCAAGACGGCGCTCAGGTACAGCGGCGCGTGCACGGGCGCACTCCACGGCCGGTTCGCGTGCAGCGTCACCGGCACGTCCTGGCACTGGCCGGCCTGGAGCGACGGAGCGTTCGCCATGCCCGCCATGTGCTGGTCCATCGAAGGGAACGGCGTACCCGGTGGAGGCCGCGTCCAGTTCACCTCCGTGGACACCACGAACATCATCGGGACGATGCTCGAGCCTTCCGTGCCCGCGTTGCAGAGGCGCGCGGTGGCGGTGAACGGCTCCATCGGCGCGACGGTGTCAGGGAACGTCAGCCCCGTGACGACCAGGTCGGGCGCCTCACCCACGCCCATCAGGCCCGCGACGAACGTGTTGTTGTCCTCGCGCAGCTCCTGCTGGGCCACCCCCGGGTCGACGACTGCGCCCAGGTACAGCGGCTGCAGCGGCGTGGCCTGCTCCGGACGTGTCGCCCGTCCGGTGAGGCTCTGCGTGACGCAGGCCCCTTCACCCAGGGACGGCACGCTCACCGTGCCCACGAGCGCCACGGTACCGTCGGGAGACGGCGGCGAGCCGCTCTGCGCCAGGGGTGCCGGCAGGGTGTTGCCCGTACCCAGGTAGACGGCCACCTGCGAGGTCCCGGGCGTCGGCTGCGTGCCCACGTTGCAGACCTTCACGGTGCTGGTGAAGGTGTTCCAGGGCCGCGCGCTGGCGGGCCCCTGGAGCTCGGTGACGACGAGGTCCGGGCCGAAGCCCACGCCCACGGGACCCACGGCGAAGCCGTTGTTGTCCGTGCGCGCGTCGGGCGGGCCGTCCATCACCGCGCTCAGGTTCAGCGTGGAGGACAGGGGCAGGGGCCCCAGCTCCATGGGGCGCAGGGCATGGAACGTCCCGCTCTGCGTGGTGCACTGGCCCGGCGTCAGGTCCGTGTTGATGGAGGACCGTCCCAGGAACGCGTACCCGGGGAGGGGACCCTGGGACTGCCAGGGGGCCACCGCGGGCGGCGCCGCGTCCACGGAGAGGTACATCGCCACGCCGGTGGAGGACGCGGGGCTGAGGCCCACGTTGCAGACCGTGTAGCTCGCGGTGAAGGGCTGGCCGTCGCGCAGGTTCGCGGGCGCCTTCACGTCCGTGATGACGAGGTCCGCGTCGAAGCCCACGCCCACCAGGCCCTGGGTGAGGACGTTGTTGTCCTCACGCAGCTCTGGCACGGTCCGGTTCGCGTCGATGACCGCGTCCAGGGCCAGGGCCTGGTGCGGCCCTGCCTCCTGGGGCCGGGAGGCGATGGCGTCCACCGTCAGCGTCTTGCACTGGCCGGCGGACAGGACCGACACGTCCGCGCTCCCCACGGGGACCTGGGTCCGAGAGTCGAACGGCGCGGGGAGCGCCGGGAAGACCACCGCGTTCTCCGAGGACAGCGCCAGCTGCAGCCGGGCGGAGCCGCCCAGGTCCGCCGTTCCCACGTTGCATACCGTCGCCTCGACGGGGAAGTGCATCCCCGGTGCGACGTTGGCCGCCGCCTTCAGCGACCGGACCACCAGGTCCGGGCCGTTGCCCAGGCCCACCAGTCCCTTCACGAAGGTGTTGTTGTCCGCCCGCAGCTCAGGAACGAACCGCGGCTCCTCCACGCGCGCTGGCCGCCGGGCCCGGTTCAACGTCGCGGGGACATCCAAGGGATTTCCTCAACGGCGCGGAGCCGATGAAATTCAAACCAGCCACGAAGATTCTCCCGCCAGAAAAGACAAACGCCGGCCGGAGACATGAAGGCCTCCGGCCGGCGAATCCCATCTCAAATGATAGGGATTTCCTCTTGGAGGAATTCCTTTACTGCGCCTGGCCGATGGGCGTGGCCCGCGTCAGGGTGTTGTTGTCCTCACGCAGCTCCAGCAGCGAGTTCGGCCCGTCGACGAGGGCGCCCAGGTACAGGGACTGTCCGGAGGTGGCCGCGGAGGGGCGGACCACGGAGCTCTGGATCGACAGCGTGGTGCACTGGCCCACGGACAGCGTGGGCACCATGGCGCCCCCCACGGGGATCTGGACCTGGGTGAACGGAGGCTGCCCCTGTCCGGGCGTGTAGAGGGACGTCTCCGTGGTGATGACCAGGTCCAGCGGCACGGAGCCGTACGTGGACACGTTGCCCTCGTTGCAGACCTGCACCTGCGCGGTGAAGGAGCCGTACTGCGGCAGGGCCGGGGGCGCCGTCACCGAGCGGACGACCAAATCCGGGCCGCTGCCCACGACGATCCGCGACGTCATGCGGGTGTTGTTGTCCTCGCGCAGCTCCACCACCTGATTGGACATGTCCACGCGGGCTCCCAGGTAGCGCGGGGAAGCGGGGTCCGCGTTGGGCACCGTGGACGCGGAGCCGCTCACGGCCGTCGTCACGCACTGGCCCACGGCGAGCGAGGACACGGAGGTCATTCCGACATAGGCCTCCGAGGACGCGGGAGGCAGGTACGGATTGGACTGCATCTCCTCCATGGCCAGGACGCCCATCGCATACGAGGGCCCCGCCGGCTCGGTCCCCACGTTGCAGACCTTGACGTTGAGGGTGAGGGGGCCGCCCGGGATGGCGCTGGAGGGGCCGGTGACGTCCGTCACCACCAGGTCCGGGCCATTGCCCACGATGAGGGTGCCGGCGACGCGGGTGTTGTTGTCCTCGCGCAGCTCCAGCTGCTGCTGGTTCACGTCCGCCACGGCCACCAGGTACAGCGGCTGCGTGGGCGTGGCCGCCGGGGGGAGGGCGGCGTACACCGTCTTCGGGTACAGCACGCAGGTGCCCTGCGAAAGCGACGACACCTCCACCGTGCCCACCATCACCTGGGACGGTGACGGCGGGTACTGCATGGACGACGTCACGGAGGCCGTGGTGGACAGGAAGAGGCCCACCGTCGAAGCCGACGAGGGCTGGGTGCCCTCGTTGCAGACCTTCACGTCCGTCGACAGCGAGGTGCCGGGCTTGACGCTCGAGGGCGCCGTCAGCGTGCGCACGACGAGGTCCGGGCCGTACCCCAGGCCGATGCGGGACAGCGGAGACACGTTGTTGTCCTCGCGCAGCTCCTGGAGAGACGACATCGGGTCCACGATGGCGCCCACGTACAGCACGGGGTTCGGCATGGCCGTCCCGCCCGGCACGTTGGAGTAGCCGCTCACCAGCCGCGTGACGCACTCCAGGGGCTCCAGCGCCGGCACGTTGACCGTGCCCACCGGCATGCGGGACATGGGCGGCGGACCGGACACGACGCTCAGCGAGGGCTCATTCGTGACGTACACCTCCACCGGCACGTCGGTGGACCGCGTCGTGCCCACGTTGCAGACCTTCGCGGACACCGCGAGCGTCCCGTAGGACGGCGCGTTGGAGGGGGCGTCCAGCGAGACGACAGTGAGGTCGGGCCGCGCGCCCATGCCCATCAGCGTGTCCGCGCGGGTGTTGTTGTCCTCGCGCAGCTCCACCACGCCCTGCGGCAGGTCCACGATGGCGCCCAGGTACAGGGGCTGCTCGCTGGGATTCGCGGGCGGGCGGTTGGCGGGGCCCTGCACCGTGCGGGTGGCGCACTGGCCGCTCACCAGCGCCGGCACGCTGAAGCTCGTCACCGGGAATTCAGTCAAGGGGCGGGGCTGCGTTCCCGGGGCCGCCAGCGACGGCACCGTGGACAGGAACACCCTCACGTCGGCCTGGGGAGAAGACGCGGTGCCCTCGTTGCACACCGTCACCGTCGCGGGGAAGGAGTCGCCCTGGCGCGCGCTCGCGGGCCCCGTCACGGAGCGAATGGACAGGTCCGGGCCATTGCCCACGCCCACCAGTCCCTGCACGAACGTGTTGTTGTCCTCGCGCAGCTCCGTCACGCTCCGCGACGGGTCCGCGATGGCGCCCAGGTACAGAGGCGTGCCCGGCGGCGCGGAGGGCGGCCTCTGGGCGTAGCCGGTGAGCGGCACCGCGCGGCACTGGCCCGTCTCCAGGCTGCCCATGAGGGCGCTCCCGACCATCAGCTGCGTGACGGGGACGGGGGGCGGGCCGGACAGCGGCGGCAGCGTCAGCCCGTTCACCGAGGACAGGTACAGCTCCACGGAGCCGCCGGAGCTGTACTCCGTGCCCACGTTGCACACCGTCGCGGACGCGCTGAAGGCCTGGCCCGGCGCCAGGTTGGGCGGTGCGTCCACCCGCGTGACGACCAGGTCCGGTCGGTTGCCCACGCCCATCAGGCCCTTCACGAAGCCATTGTTCGTCTCGTCCGACTCCGGCACCGCGTTCTGCGTGTCGACGCTGGCCCCCAGGTAGTAGGTGCCGTTGCCCGTGAAGCCCGAAGGAGGGCTGACGTAGATGTTGAACGAACGGCTGACGCACTGGCCCGCGTACACCGTTCCCACGTCCGTCTGGCCCTGGGTGAGTTGCTGGGTGGGAGGCGGCTGCGTCCCCGGCCCCGGCACCTGCTGCGTGGGCGTGGTGGACAGGTACACCTCCAGCATGGCGCTGGAGTACACGGCCTGGTCACCGGTGTTGCAGACCTTCGCGGTGACGGTGACGGGCTGGCCGGGTTTCGCGCTGTCCGGAGCCGTCAGCTCCGTGATGCGCAGGTCCGGTCCGGGAACGAGCGCACTGGCCTGCTGCTCCAGCGGAGGCGCTTCCTCCGGGGCGGAACCGCTGGAACAGCCGGTGAGCGCGAGCGCGCCCGTGATGAAGAGACACGAATGCCGCCATGGCGGCGTACGCCGAGACATACGGACTCCTGGAATGGGGGGAGAAGACGATACAGGCCCGGTGTGACATCCACCGGGACTGCAGGTCTTTTCTAGGAGTGGAACACCGGCGCGAAAAACAAGTTTCAGCGTTATTTCGCGGGGAGGTCTGTCTTCACTCCATCCCGGCGGTCAGGCGGCTCATTCCACCTCCACACGTCCGTTCGCCACCAGCCACCGCGTGGTGGTGCAGGAGCGGGCGAAGGGTGCGTCGTGGGTGACGAGCAGCAGCGCGCCCGGGTAGTCGTGCAGCGCCGCCTCCAGCCGTTCGATGGACGGCAGGTCCAGGTGGTTGGTGGGTTCGTCCAGCACCAGGGCCCAGGCGTGCTGGCCCAGGCCGCGCGCGATGGCCAGCTTGCGCGCCTCGCCGGGTGACGGCTGTTCGGACGCGAGCAGCCGGTGCGGATCCACCCCCAGCGCGGCCACCAGGGACATCACCCGGCCGCGCTCCTCCGGAGGCAGCTCACGCACCGCGTCGATCAGGGCGCGCGTCTCCTCCGCGCCCAGGTCCTGGGGCAGGTACAGGAGCTTCTCGCGAGGCACGCGCGCCTGCTCCAGCAGGGCCTTCAGGAGCGTCGTCTTGCCGGCGCCGTTGGGGCCCTCGATGCGGATGCGCGCCTCGCGGTCCACGTCCAGGCGCGTGGGGCCCAGCACCTCCACGTCGCCGGCCTTCAGGCCCGGTGTGTCGAAGGTGAAGAGCCACGGGTTGGGCGAGCGCACGTAGTCCACGAACACGGAGCGCCCCACCGTCTTGTCCACGGTGAAGGTGCCCACCGCGGCCTCGGCGCGCTCCAGTTCGCGGCGCTTCACGGTGACCTGGTGGCCCAGGCGGGACTCGGCCCAGCTCGCCAGCGTGGAGGGCCCCAGGCCGCGCGCGTCGCTGTCGTACTTGTTGCGCATCCGCCGCGACGTGCTGCGCGACAGGGTGGCGCCCTGGTGCTCGCGCCGGGCGCTGTCCAGCAGCTGCGCGGCGCGGTCCCGCTCCGCCTTGGACTGCTGGTGGGCGGCGACCTCCGACTCGCGCTCCGCCTCCCAGTGGCCCTTCGCGGCGGAGTAGGCGCCCGGGTACAGGTGCGCCTCGCCGCCGTGCACGCGCAGCGTGGCCTGGGTGAGCGTCTCCAAGAGCTCGCGGTCGTGGGACACGACGACGCCCACGCCCCGGAAGCGGCGCAGCGCGGCCACCAGCCAGGCGCGCGCCTCCGCGTCCAGGTGGTTGGTGGGTTCATCCAACAGCAGCACGTCCGGCTCGCGGGCGAGCGCCGCGCCCACCTGCCAGCGCTTACGTTCACCCGGGGACAGCGTGGGCCAGCGCTCCAGCGCGGTGACGTCCAGGCCCAGCTGGCCCTGGAGCCTGCGCGCCAGCGCGTCCCAGGCGTCCGCGAAGGCGGTGATGTCGGGCGTGAGCGCCTCCACGCCCTGCGGACACAGGCACACGAGCGGCGAGTCCGGTTCGAACTGGAGCTGCCCGGACGTGGGCTTCAGCTCGCCGGACAACAGGCGCAGCAGGGTGGACTTGCCGGCGCCGTTGGGGCCGACGAGGCCCGTCCAGCCGGAGGCGAGGTGGAACTCCACGTCGGTGAGGACGGGGATGGCATCGGTGAACGAAAAGCAGACGCGGTGCGCGCGCACGGAGGAGGACGAGGGCATGTTGAAGCGACTCCTGAAACCGGAAGCCAGCGCACACGTCCGTCAGGACGCGCGGCGGCGGGGTACAGCTGGGGACCGGGGTTTCAGGCGAACAGCTTCAAGGGTCTGCGAACCTCGTTCAGGGGAAGACCTGTGACATCTCCCCGCGTGGACAACCGGTGCTTCAGGTGGAGCATGCGGCGCGGCCCGGGCGGATGGCAAGCCCGGGCGCGTGCCGTGACGTGGGCACCGACGGAAAGAACGCCGGTGCCCTGACAACGATTCCCCGAAAGGGGCCGGGGCTACTCGTCCGAGGGCGGCTGCACCCGGCGGGTGGCCGGGATGGTGGCGCTCGCGGCGGCGTTCCGGGCCAGGGCCTGGGCGCTCATCGAGGCGGCGGACGGAGCGGACGCGCGGAGCTGGGGCTGGGGCGCGGCGGCCGGGGCGGCGTCCTTGGCGAACACCTCCTTCAGCGTGGCGATGGAGCCCAGCGCGGCGGTGGCCTCGTAGGGGATGAACATCTTGTTGTCGCCCTTGCCCAGCTCCTGGAGCGTCTCCAGGTAGCGCAGCGCGAGCACCTCCGGCGTGGCGCGGCCGGTGTGGATGGCCTCGAAGGTGAGGCGCGTGGCCTCGGCCTTGCCCTCGGCCTCCAGCATCACGGCGCGCTTGTGGCCTTCGGCGCGGGCGATCTCCGCGTCGCGCTCGGCCTCCGCGCGCAGGATGCGGGAGATCTTCTCGCCTTCGGCCTGGAGGATGGCGGCGGCCTTGTCACCTTCGGCCTTGGTGACCTCGGCGCGGCGCTCGCGCTCGGCGGTCATCTGCTTGGCCATGGCGGCCTTGATGGCCTGGGGCGGTTCAATCTCGCGCAGCTCCACGCGCGTCACCTTCACGCCCCACTTCTCCGTGGCCTCGTCCAGCACCATGCGCAGCTTGGTGTTGACCGTCTCGCGGCTGGTGAGCGTCTGATCCAGCGTGAGGCCGCCCATGACGTTGCGCAGGTTCGTCATGGTGAGCTGCTCGATGGCGAGCGCCAGGTTCTCCACCTGGTAGAGCGCCCGGCCCGGATCGACGATCTGGTAGTAGATGACCGAGCCGACCTCCATGTTGACGTTGTCATGGGTGATGACCTGGACGGTCTCGAAGCCCATGACCTGCTCGCGCAGGTCCACCAGGGTGTTGCGCGTGAAGCGGTTGCCGGCGCGCATCTCCATGGCGCGAGGGCTGTCCATGAAGGGGATGAGGATGTTGAGGCCGCTGGAGGCCACGTGGTGGAACTTCCCCAGCCGCTCCACGACCATCACCTTGGCCTGGGGAACGATGCGCACACCGGTGACGAGCCCGATCACGACGGCCGCGGCCGCGACGAGCAGAACAATGGTCAGTCCCATCCTGCGTTCTCCTTCTTCTTGCGACGCGCCGGTTGCAGCGCGACTTCGTTGGACGCCGACGGGCGTCGCACCCACAACTTGAGGCCTTCAATCTGCTCCACGGTGACGCGCTCGCCCTCGGGCAGGGGCCCGGACAGGGAGCGCGCCATCCACAGCTCGCCGTTGATGCGCACGGTGCCCCCGTGTCCGTCCGCCAGCGCCTCCATGACCACGGCCTCCTGGCCCAGCATCGCCTCCACGCCCGTCTTCAAGTGCACGGCGTCCCGCATGAAAACGTGTTTGAAGATGGTGCGGGACGCGCCGAAGAGGGCGGCGGACACCAGGATGAAGGCGAAGAGCTGGCTGTTGAGGCCCAGGCCCACCCCGGCCATGAGGGAGGCCATCAGCGCGCCCACCGCGAACCAGAGCGTCACGAAGCCGGAGAGCTTGATCTCCAGCGCGCCCAGGACGATGGCGGCGATCAACCAGAGCTGCCAGGCGGTGGTGTCCATATGGGGTCCTTGTTTGGCAGCGGCTTCGGCCCCCTGTCAAACCGGGCGGCCGGGCATCCGGAATCAATCAAAACGGAGGGTGGGTTCCGGGAAGGCCCTAAGGGGGCCCAAGCCGGGGGAAAAGCAGATGCCATACCTGTCCATCCGTGGTGCACGACTGTACTACGAGGACACAGGGGGGAGCGGGGAGCCGGTGCTTTTCAGTCACGGGCTGCTCTGGGACTCCCATCTGTTCCACCGGCAGGTGGAGGCCCTGAGGGGCCACTACCGCTGCATCGTGTACGACCACCGGGGCCAGGGGCAGAGCGAGCCCCCGCCTGGCGACTCGGTCATCGACCTGCGCACCGTGTATGAGGACGCCGTGGCGGTCATCCAGGCGCTGGGGCTGGCGCCGTGTCACTTCGTGGGCCAGTCCATGGGGGGCTTCGTGGGCCTGAGGCTGGCAGCCAGGCACCCGGAGCTCCTGCGCTCACTGGCGTTGCTGGACTCCTCGGCCGCGGCGGAGCTGCCGCTGACGCTGGCGCGCTACCGGGTGCTGACGACGCTCACGCACTGGCTGGGCCTGAGGCCGGTGGTGGATCGGATCATGTCGCTCTACTTCGGGCGCACGTTCATGCGGGACCCGGAGCGGGCCGAGGAGCGGGCGTTGTTGCGCCGGCAGTTGGCGGCGAACCCGCGCGCGGTGTGGCGCGCAATGCAGGGCGTCATCCACCGCCGCGGCGTGGAAGGGGAGCTGCACCGCATCCAGACGCCGACGCTGGTGCTGGTGGGGGAGGAGGACGCGGTGACGGTGCCGGAGGTGGCGGAGCGGCTGCACCAGCGCATCTGGGGCGCGCGGCTCAAGCGGCTGCCCTGCGGCGGGCACATGTGCATCCTGGAGCAGCCCCAGGCGGTCAACGTCGCGCTGGGAGACTTCCTGGAGGAGGTGGAGCGCGACTCGCTCCAGGAAGCGGTGATGGCGGTGGCGAACCAGCCCCGGGCCACGGGCTCGCGGCAGACGGCTTCCAACGCGACCTCCTCATGAATATCGCCAAAGGCAGCAATGGGCTTTCACGAACGGCCCCGCCATGTTCGTCCGGTTTTCAATCACAACTCAAACCGGGCATGAGAGGACTGCGGAATGGGAGACAATGGCTTCCTCCGTATGAGAGGAACAACCCATGAAGTCGCCCTCTCTCGAAACGGAGATCCAATCTAGCGCCTGAACGCCCGCTCAGTATCCTGATCCGGCGTGAGCTACGCCGAGTTGATGTGCCGGTCCCACTTCTCCTTCCTGCACGGCGCCTCCCATCCGGAGGAGCTGGTGGCCACCGCGGCCCGGCTGGGGTTGTCCGCGCTGGCGCTGACGGATCGGGACGGGCTCTACGGCGTGGTGAAGGCGCACCTCGCGGCGAAGGAGCACGGCGTGAAGCTGCTCCTGGGCGCGGAGCTGACGCTGGAGGACGGCCCGCCGGTGGTGGTGTACGCGCGGGACGCAGCCGGGTACTCGAACCTGTGCCGGCTGGTGTCCCACGGCCGGATGACGCACCCCAAGGGCGAGGCGGGCGTGCCCTGGCGCAAGGTGGCGGAGCACGCGTCGGGGCTGCTCGCGCTGCTCCCGGGCCCGGTGGCGTTGGAGGCGGTGGCTCCACTGGCGGAGGCGTTTCCCGGGAGCTTCCACGTGGGCCTGAGCCGCTCGCTGTCGGCGGGGGACGCGGCCCGGGAGGCGCGAGCGGAAGCGCTGGCCCGCGCGCTGGGCGTGCCGCTGGTGGTGCACAACGACGTGCACACGCACCACCGCGACCGGCAGGTGCTCCAGGACGTGCTCACGTCCATCCGCCACGGGGTGACGGTGGATCATGCGGGCACGCGGCTGTTCCCGAACGCGGAGCGGACGTTGAAGTCCCCCGGGGACATGGCGCGGCTGTTCGCGGACCGGCCTGAGGCGCTGGCGCGCACGGTGGAGCTGGCGTCGCGCTGCGAGGCGTCCCTGGACGCGCTGCACTACCGCTTCCCGGAGGAGGACCTGCCAGAAGGCCGCACGGCGGACGCGCACCTGCGGGTGCTCACGGAGGCAGGCCTGCGCACGCGCTATCCGGGGGGCGTGCCTCCGGCGGTGACGAAGCAGATCGACCACGAGCTGCGGCTCATCGCGGCGCTGGACTTCGCGGGGTACTTCCTGTCGCTGTGGGACATCGTGATGTTCGCGCGGGGGCGGGGCATCCTCTGCCAGGGGCGGGGCAGCGCGGCGAACTCGGCGGTCTGCTACGCGCTGGGCATCACGGCCATTGATCCGGTGCGGATGGGGCTGTTGTTCGAGCGCTTCCTCAGCATGGAGCGCAAGGAGCCGCCGGACATCGACGTGGACTTCGAGCACGAGCGGCGCGAGGAGGTGCTCCAGTACGTCTACGAGAAGCACGGCCGCCGCCACGCGGGCATGGTGTGCGAGGTGATCTGCTACCGGGGGCGGCTCGCGCTGCGCGAAGCGGGCAAGGCGCTGGGGCTGTCGTTGGATCAGGTGGACCGGCTGTCGCGGGTGGCGTCGTCGCACGGTTTCCAGGTGACGCCGGACGTGCTCCAGGAGGCGGGCCTGTCACCGACGGACGGGCGGGTGCTGCGGACGCTGTCGGTGGCGAAGGAGCTGGAGGGCGTGCCCCGGCACCTGTCCATCCACGTGGGCGGCTTCGTGATGACGCGCGAGCCGCTGGTGGACCTGGTGCCGGTGGAGAACGCGGCGATGCCGGGGCGCACGGTCATCCAGTGGGAAAAGGACGACATCAACGCGGTGGGGCTCCTGAAGGTGGACCTGCTGGCGCTGGGCATGTTGACGGCGCTGTCGCGCTGCTTCGCTCTGATCCACAAGCACTACGGCCGCGAGCTGTCCCTGGCCACGGTGCCGCCGGAGGATCCGAAGGTCTACGACATGCTGTGCAATGCGGACACGGTGGGCGTGTTCCAGATCGAGAGCCGCGCGCAGATGAACATGCTGCCCCGGCTCCAGCCCCGGGAGTTCTACGACCTGGTGGTGCAGATCGCGCTCATCCGGCCGGGGCCCATCGTGGGCAACATGGTGCACCCGTACCTGCGCAGGCGGCACGGCCAGGAACAGGTGACGTACCCGAGCGACGAGGTGCGCGGCATCCTCCAGAAGACGTTGGGCGTGCCGCTCTTCCAGGAGCAGGCGATGCGGCTCGCGATGGTGGCGGCGGGCTTCAGCGCGGGAGAGGCGGACGGCCTGCGGCGGGCGCTGAGCCACAAGCAGGCGGAGGCGCGCATCCTCCCGTACCGGGGCCGCTTCGTGGAGGGCTGCGAGGCGAAGGGCTACACGCGAAAGCAAGCGGAGGAGTGGTTCGACCACTTCCGGGGGTTCGCGCACTACGGGTTCCCGGAGAGCCACTCCGCGAGCTTCGCGTTGATTGCCTATGCGTCCAGCTGGCTGAAGTGTCACTACCCGGCGGCCTTCACGGCGGCGCTGCTCAATTCACAGCCCATGGGGTTCTACGCGCCGCACACGTTGGTGGCGGACGTGCAGCGGCACGGCGTGGAGGTGCGGCCGGTGGACGTGCGCCGTTCGAGCTGGGACTGCACGTTGGAGGACGGGGCGGTGCGGCTGGGGTTGAGGATGGTGCGGGGGCTGGGCGAGTCCTCGGGCCGGGCGGTGGAGACCGCGAGGCGGGGGGACTACACGAGCGTGGGAGACCTGGCGCGGCGGGCGCGCATTCCCCGGCATGACTTGACGCGGCTGGCGTTGTCCGGGGCGCTGGCGTCGCTGTGCGGGGCGCGGAGGCAGGCGCTGTGGGAGATCCAGGCGCTGGGGCCGCTGGACGCGGACGACCTGTTCTTCGGCATGCCCATGGATGGCACGGCGGTCCAATTGCCTCCCATGGGCGTCCAGGAGCGGGTGGTGGCGGATTACGACACGGTGGGGTTGTCGCTGGAGAAGCACCCCATGGAGTTGCTCCGGCCCACGTTGAAGCGGATGGGGG